>PLKR01000532.1 GCA_003140655.1 Acidobacteriaceae bacterium
GGAGAAGCAGAAACGGATTGAGCACTTGGAAAAGTAAGGTGCAGACCAAGGACGAAGTCCTGGCCGAGTTGACGGCGGAGCATGTCGCGCTAAAAAAACACTTGGGGAACTCTAACCGGCAGCTGGGTAGCGCATGACGTCCGGGACCAAGTGGTGGATTTCGTCCGGCGCTGGTCGGAGAAGACGAGATCGGTGTCGGGCGATTCATTCATTGGCTGGGTGTGACGGCCAGCAAGTTCTATGACTGGCGAGAGCGCTACGGGTGTGTCAATGAGCACAACGGTTGGGTTCCTCGCGATTTCTGGTCGGAGCGGTGGGAGAAAGAAGCGATCATCGATTTCCATAGGAAGAATCCGCTAGAAGGCTATCGGCGGCTGACGTTCATGATGCTCGACGCTGACGTTGTGGCGGTCAGTCCGGCGCGCGTTTGGCGAGTGTTGAAGCAAGCAGGGCTGCTATCGCGGTGGAAAACCAAGCCTTCGCGCAAGGGGACCGGCTTCGAGCAGCCGCTGCAACCGCATCAACATTGGCATATCGATGTTCCCTACATCAACGTGTGCGCTACGTTCCATTACTTATGCAGTGTGCTGGATGGATACAGTCGTGGCATCGTTCAGTGGGATCTGCGGGAGTCGATGAGGGAAGCCGATATTGAAGTGATTCTCGAACGAGCCAAGGAGAAACACCCGGAAGCAAAGCCGCGAATCATCTCCGACAACGGGCCGCAGTTCATCGCTCGGGACTTCAAGGAGCTTATTCGCATCTCGGGCATGACTCATGTCCGAACGTCGCCTTACTATCCGCAGTCGAACGGCAAGCTGGAGCGCTGGCACAAGTCACTGAAACGGGAATGTATTAGGGAGAGAACACGATTGTCGCTGGAGGACGCGAAGCGGCTGATTCAAGAGTCTGTGGATCACTATAACCATGTCCGGCTGCACAGCGCGACCGGAAGCTGGAGGCGGCTCGCCAGCAGCGCCAAAGTGCGACGGAGCCAAGCGGATGGCGCAGGCTGGAATCCGTATGGTAGCGAAAGCGCCGTCTGACAAGGCGTTCCGCGTCCGGAGCCAAAGGAGTAACTTCAGTGAATTTCAGCAATTTGGCTTGACAGCCCTCATAGACAGGAGGACAATGGCGCCCGATTGTAAAGTGCTCCATGAAGCGACCAGTGTAGCTCGTGGGGAAATAAGGAGAAAACGCCATGACTGAATATCGCCGGTTGTTCGGCTTCGCAGCGGCGACTGTCGCCGCGGTTGTCCTGGTGGGAGCGAGTGCAGGTGCGACGACCTGCTCGGGCGGATCAATCGCTCCTGGTGTCTACCCAAATCTCGAGATCGCTGGCGTCTGCACGGTCGACGCGGGGTCGGTGAACGTTGAGCACAACCTCACGGTGCTTTCCGGCGGCACTCTGATCGCCGCGTACGGCGGCACGGACACAACGCCGGTCGGCTCGAACTTGAATGTCCTGGGCAACATCTATGTGCTGACGGACGGCATCCTGGTCCTGGGCTGCGAGTCTATTAATTTCATCTGCTATAACGATCCCGATCAGAAGGTCGGGTCGTATTTTACCAGGGACACGGTTGGTGGGGACATCATTGCCGAGGATGCCCTGGCAGTGGTGGTCCACCTTGTCATTGTCGGTCAGGACGTCACGATGACCGGGGGTGGCGGCGGCGTCTCCTCCTGCTCCGAGTCGCTGCCCGCGCTGAACGGCGCTCCGCCCTATGGCGACTTCGAGGACATGATCATCGGAGGCAACCTCACGATTACAGGATTTCAAACCTGCTGGCTCGGCTTTTTCCGTGACTCCGTCGCGAAGAACGTCGACTTCAACGACAACCTGAATGGAGACCCGGACGGCAGCGAGATGGCGACCAATACCATCCGTGGCAACCTGAGCTGTGCTGGGAACAGCCCGAGGCCACAAATCGGAGACTCCGCGGGCGGTCCAAGCGATGTCTTCGGTCATGCGCACGGACAGTGCGTCAACGCCGGGGGCCTCGTACCCATCCTCGTACGCTAGGGCTAAACCTCCCGATGCGGGCTTAGTGCTTTCGCGAACGGTGCGGGGACGGCCTTCTTGGGCCGCTCCCTACTTCCCTTCGGACCGACAGATCCTGATGCCTTGAAAATCCCGGCCCTGACGGGGCGGAATCTACACTAACGGAGAACGCTGTTTTTCCATTTCAGGCTGAACCAACACACTATTAAGACCTTTTGGAGTCTAAAGACTTCTTGTTTCCGTTCGGCATTCGCGCCGTCCTCAGACAAATTCCGAAAAGAAAAAGAGAATGACTCAATCTATATGTTTCACAAACACTCAGTTACCCCCTTTCACCCTCCGTTGTCGTCCGGTGCTCGGTGCTCCCCGGCGTAAGCAGCATTTGGGTCGAGTCCTGGGATGGGTGATCCTCAAGTCGTAGGTCATATGCAATAGCTCCTGATCTCTTGGTTCGTCTGAGCCCCTGACACACAGAGTGAGACCACGCAAGACGGGAAACGGCGAGGTATTTTTCGTGACGAAGCTCAACGCCAAGCTTAGAACATCTCGGCTGGGGCTTGTACTGGCGCTGGTTGTACTCACGAGCACTTTCTATCCGGTCCCCACTGCGCAGGCGCAAACCTTGACTCCAACCATTGTCGCGTTTGGGAACTGGGAGATACAGACCACCAGCACGGCCAAGGTCGTCACTCTTAGCAACCCGCAAACGGTGTCGCTGAGCATTAGCAGCATTTCGGTATCTGGTGATTTCGCCGAAACTTCGAAGTGTCCAATCGCTCCCAAGACGCTGGCGGCCGGAGCCAGCTGTAAGATCTCGGTCACCTTCACGCCCGCCGCTCTGGGTGCGAGTACCGGAACTCTGAGGGTGAATGACAGTTCCTCGACTTCTCCCCAAACCTTGCCGTTGAGTGGAAATGGGGTGTATCCCGCCGTCTTATCGGCGTCATCCCTGGCATTTGGCAGCCAGTTCGTGAATACGACCAGTGCGGTCAAAGTCCTCACCTTCCAGAATAATCAGACGGTACCTCTGATCATTTCCGGGATCTCGACTTCGAGTGATTTTGCCCAATCCTCGAACTGCCCATTATCTCCGAGCGCGTTGGCGGCGAGACTTAGCTGCAAAATCTCTATCACCTTCACGCCCACTGATCCCGGTGATCGCACCGGGACCCTGACGGTCAGCGACAGTGCTTCAAACTCTCCACAAATAGCACAATTGCAGGGAACCGGAACGGCTCCAGTCAGCTTGTCACCTGCAAGCCTCACCTTCGCCAGCCGGGTGATTAGCACCGTGAGCCCTGGAAAGAGCGTGACTCTGAAGAATAGCGAGACCGTTCCACTGATGATTTCGGGTATTTCTACATCAGGCGATTTCGCGCAAACTTCGACCTGCCCATTGTCACCCAACACCTTGGGAGCCGGAGCCAGCTGCGCGATTTCCGTTACCTTCACACCGACTACTCTGGGTACTCGGACTGGGACTCTGACCATCACCGATAGTGCGAGCACCAGCCCGCAGACGGCGGCCCTGTCCGGCACGGGTACACTCTCAGGTTTACTTTCGATCTTGGTTGCACCGGCAAATACAACGCTCGCACCGGGGAGTCAAGAGCAGTTTGTTGCTATTGGCACGTGGCCGGGCGGGATGACCCTAAACATCAGTAACTTTGTCAGCTGGTCGTCCTCGGCGCCGTCAGTTGCGTCCGTGAATTCCACCGGTGTGGCACAGGCGGTCGCGCAGGGAGTGGCGACGATCACTGCTTCCTACGGATCAGTCACCGGAGCGACGACGTTACTGTCACCCCTCCGGTCCTGACCTCGATCGCCGTTATTCCTGGCAACGCGTCCGTCCCCGTGGGCGCATACGAGCAGTTCACTGCCGTACTGAGTTACAGCGACGGTAGCACAAAGGACACAACCAGTTCCGTTAATTGGTCTTCTTCCTCGGCAACCGTCGCCACCGTGACTGGCTTGGGCCTCGCCAGCGCTCTCGTCGCCGGAAGCACAACCATAATAGCTACCGAGGGATCAGTAACCGGCAGCACGACTCTGACGGTTTCCCAGCCGCAGTGTGTAAGTCCTCCGCCGAGGTTGATCGGATGGTGGACGGGAGACGGCAATACCGTAGACATCGCCGGAAACAATTCCGGCACGCTGCAGAACGGAGCGACATACGGTAACGGGGAGGTGGGGCAGGCGTTTAGTTTTAATGGCAATGGGGCCTCCGTCTTGGTTAATTCTCCGGTCTATTCGCCAACGGCGGGAACGTTGATGTTCTGGTTCCTGCCCACCGGCGCGGGTTCGTTGACTGGCAGTTACGACGGCATAAACCGAACTCCGGGACTGGCAGTCGATGCCAGCGGAAATCTGACCTGGGAGTTCGGAAACCTTTCGGCGCAGTCACTCGGGCAGGTCGGCTTAAACCAGTGGTCGCTTGTGGCCTTGACCTATTCCACTTCTAACTCGGAAGTCACTATCAACGTGTTTTTGGACGGGAACCTGGCCGCGAGTGCGATCGCATCTCCGCTCTCTTCCTGGTATCCGCAAGTTGCCTTTGGCGCTTATTTGGGTGCGCAAGAGCCATCCTTCGCTGGTTCGATGGACGAAATTTCAATCTTCAACCAGGCCCTGAGTGCCCTGCAAATCCAACAGATCTACAATGCATTCAGCGCCGGAATGTGCAAGCCCACCCTGGGTTCTCTTGCCGTCACTCCGCTAAATCCTTCGATAGCGGTTGGACTTTCCCAGCAGTTCGACGCTGCCGGAAGCTATAGCGACGGTACAACCCACGATCTGACTACTTCAGCGACCTGGAGCTCTTCGAATCCGGTGGTCGCCACTGTGAATGGAAGCGGACAGGCGACAGCCGCCGCCGTCGGAAGTGCGACCATTGCTGCAGCTTTGGGAGCACAGACGGGCTCAACCAATTTGAGCGTGCTNNTCGGTGAACTGGAGCTCTTCCCTGTCGTCGGTTGCAACCATCGCCATGGGTGGGCTGGCGAACGCTATCGTCGCCGGTCAAGCCACCATTACAGCAACGGCGGGCTCTGTCAGCGGCTCCACGCTGCTGACTGTGACCGCCGCTACTCTCACGGCCATCACCGTAACCCCGGCAACTCCTACGATCGCGGCAGGTACAACTCAGCCATTCATAGCCACCGGGTCATTTAGCGATGGCAGCACGCAGAACCTCACCGCATCGGTGAGCTGGAGTTCTTCCCTGCCATCGGTTGCAACCATCACCACGGGCGGGCTGGCGAACGGCATAACCGCCGGTCAATCCACAATTGTAGCAACGGTTGGTTCTGTCAGCGGCTCCACTCTGTTGACCATGACAAACGCCACCCTCTTGGCCATTATGGTAGCCCCGGCGAACCCCACCGTCGCGGCCGGAACCAAACAGCCGTTCACCGCCACCGGTACTTTCAGCGACGGCAGTAAGCAGGACTTGACCACATCGGTGAACTGGAGCTCTTCCCTGTCGTCGGTTGCAACCATCGCCACGGGTGGGCTGGCGAACGCTATCGTCGCCGGTCAAGCCACCATTACAGCATCAGCGGGCTCTGTCAGCGGCTCGACACTGCTGACCGTGACCGCCGCTACTCTCACGGCCATTACCGTAGCCCCGGCAACTCCTACGATCGCGGCGGGTACGACTCAGCCATTCATAGCCACAGGGTTGTTTAGCGATGGCAGTCTGCAGAACCTGACCGCATCGGTGAGCTGGGTTTCTTCGACACCGGCGGCGGCGACAATCAACAGCAATGGCCTCGCGACCGGTTTCGCTGCTGGCTTGACCACAATAACCGCGTCCTCAGGTTCAGTCAGTAACTCGGCGATCCTGACGGTTATACCAGCAGTCTTGACCAGCATCACCGTCGATCCTGCTAATCCATCCGTCCTCGTGGGCAGCACCCAGCAGTTCAAGGCAATCGGAACATACAGCGATAACAGCACGCAGGACCTTACCGGCACTGCGACTTGGATCTCGTCCAACACCAACGTGGCCAACCTCAGTTCAACCGGACTGGCCTCCGGCCTGATGGCTGGGACAACCACGATAAGCGCAACCTCTCAGTCGGTGAGCGGCTCGACGGCCCTCGCCGTTTCTGTACCTCTCTCGCCCACGATCACGGCCCAACCGACGGGTCAGCTGATCAGCAGTGGGCAAGCAGCGACTCTTGCGGTAGTGGTCACCGGGACATCACCCTTCTCATATCAATGGTATCTTGGCCTCAGCGGGGACACCTCCAGCCCGGTTAGCGGAGCAACGTTCAGCTCGTACACGACGCCGGGGTTGACCGTAAACACCAGTAACTGGGTGGAGGTGAGCAATTCAGTCGGCTCCACCAACAGTAACACCGCAAAGCTGGTGGTCGCAGGCCCGCGGCATGTCCAGGCCCTTCTTTTCCCGGTCCTTACGGCAAACGATCCAAACTTCACCGACTTCGTGACCAACATTTTGCCCAATGTCTGGGGCGTGTCCGTAGAAATGCAATGGAACGAGATAGAGACCAGCCAGGGCGTCTACGACTTTTCCACCTTCGACGCGAATCTGCAGCCTTATATCCAAGCGGGAAAGGCAGTGAACCTGATCGTATGGCCGGCGACGGAAGGTGGCAATAACACTCCCCCCGTGGGATCCACTCCTGGCTACATCTTCACCCAAGCCTGGGCCACCAGCGTCGGTGCCGCCACACCACAGGATATGGTCGTCTGCGGAGATTACACTGGGGACTCAAGCAACCCCTTTTACGCGCAGGCGCTCACTCGCGGCGGAGGAGCATGGAATAGCAGCGTGTCCTCCGACACCAGCGGTCTGCCCGTCTCCTACGAGGCGCCTTTCATGGTGGGCTTCCAAAACTTCATCCAAGCCGTCATCGCCCACTATAACAACAACGCCACCACTCCCATCGGTTACATCCGTTTCGGGTTCTCCGAGGATGGTGAAGACAGCCCGTTGTGTACCCAATACTGGTCCGGTCCCGATGGCACAGGCTCTTACACTAAAGCGGAGTACCTGAGCTATGTCCAAACGATGACTGCGTTCGTTGCCCAACAGTATCCTCAAATGACGATCCTTGCGGATCTGCACGGGGTCGGCACCCCGCCGGATCTGGGCTATGCGGATTCGGAGGCAGCCGACGCTGTCGCCAACCAGCAGAGTATCGACACCAACGGCCTGCAACAGAGCGACATCCCAAACTTCAACGCAGGGCAGCCCTGCGATTCCGACTGGTGTGCGCTGTTCAACCAATACGGCGCGACGTCCTACAAGGGTAAGCCCATCACCCTCTCCCTGCAAACCTTACAGTGGAGCGATCCAACAGGGCAGGCGCGGACCGGATCCCTGGTCGACCTTCTTCCATTCATCCAGCAGCATGGCGCCAACAACCTGGAACTGTGGCTTGCGGATGTGGCCCTGGCCTTCAGCCCGAATTACTGTACCTACCCAGATTCCCAATGTAGCAACCCGAACTATGACCTGCAGCAGTATGTCTCCGCCTACCAGCAAGCGATTCAAGCATTTGAGTCACAGTAATGTTGGAAGAACTAGTGACGTGACCGGCGAAATTTGTGCCAGTGGAATGAGAGAGAATCCACTTGGAGGAAAAGCTGGCCATGCCGATCAAGAGGTACAAACCAGATCAGATCGTGACGACGCTGCGACAGATTGAAGTCAGGCGAACGGAAAAACCACCCCACAAGCCTGACTGAAGGAACTGGAGAAGGAGAACGGCAAGTTGAAGCGGCTGGTAGCGGAACTGGCGCTGGATAAAAGATCCTGAAGGATATTGCGGAGGGAAACTTCTAAGCCCTGAGCGACGTCGGTGCGCCGTAGAGCATGCCCGCGAGGAGTATGAAGTGAGTGAGCGGCGGGCGTGCACAGCATGATTCGAATCAAGATTACATTTGCTGCCGGTCACACCGTGGAAATCACGGTCGAACCACGACCCTAGAACATAGCTAACAATCAGTGCCCCGACTTCTGTTTCAGCAGGAGTCGGGGCTAACCCAAAGCGCGGACCAACCCACGCCTCAGACTGTGAAAGTCTATTTTGGCTGGTTTCTCCGCAGAATGCAAGGTAGTGGTGCAGTTTGAATTTCCACAGGCTAGCATTCGGAACGGGCTGAGCATGCTTCGCCAGCCATTGCTGCAAACTAGTCAGGGACCAGGCGGCCGAAAGAAGGCACCGGATCACCTTCCCGCAAGTCCTGTCTAGAAGCGGTCTCATAAATGTCTGAGCATCAGGTGGAGACAGGCCAGATGGACGAAGCCAAGGAAGTTCTCGACGGCGAGCTTTTGCGAGGAAGAACCACTCAGGCCGATGTAGATGAGTAGATGATGCGCTTGGTCACAGCAAACTTGAGCGACATCGGTTAGGAAGCATGTTGGCGGTCGCTTAAGCATAAACCACGGCAGGGCGCGGAAATGCACTGAATACGGAGGTCGGTCGCTACCAAATACTGGGCCGAGGCTCCCTAACGATCGCCCAGTCCATCATTGGCGAGGGGCAAGACTCGCTGGAACAATTCGTCCGCAAACCTCTGATTCTGCTCGAAAAATGGAAAATGACCCGAATCGTCGAACGAGACAAACTCCTTCTCAGGCGCGTTGATCTTCTGAAAATAATCGCGAACCATTGAGGGCCGACAATACGGATCGCGCGCACCTTCAAAAAAGAAGATCGGTACGCGGAAATCAGGTCCGAGTTGAGTCAAATCAATCTTCATGATTTGAGGAATCAGGATCTGAAGTGAGGAAAGCTGGCTTTTGAAATAACCAAAATCATCCGCAAGGGAATATTCCGGTGCCGAGAGCACGCTAGTCATTATCCGCTTTGTATCGACGAATGCCACGCCGTGTGGTGGAGGCCCGAGCAGCGCCGCTTCCGAATTCTTAGCGACCTGCGCCTTCATCAGATCGACGTTTTGAGAAGGGTAGGGTGCAATGCTCTCCAAATCTCCCACAGCTTGCCGGTTGTGACTGTCGCGAGCTTCCCGCAATGCATCCTGGTACGCGACCTGCTCGTCTAGTTCGGGGTTCGTGAGCTGGCCAACACCCACATAAGCGTACAGGAGGTCTGGATGCTCATGCGCAAGCCACAGTCCCAACATGCTCCCCCACGAATGTCCCAGAACAAGAATCTTGTTCCGATGAAACCTGTTGCGGAGATAGTTCACTACTTCAAGAGTGTCCTGTTCCATTGTAAGCGTCCGAGCAACGCACCTGTTCGATGAGCGCAGTTCTGTGTTCAAGTTGGATGGATGAACGGAGAACAGCAGGTAGCGGCGCGGAGACGGCGGACACGAGCTGAGGTTCGGCAGTTAGTGGCGGATTTTGTGAACAGCGGGATGCGGCGAAGCGAGTTTTGTCGCAGTCGAGGTTTGAGCTACAGCACTCTGGATCGCCACCTGAAGAAGCGGCGGTGGAAAAGGAAGACGACGAAAAGCGCTCCCGCCGACGGGAAGTTCGTGGCAGTGGAGTTGGACCTCAGGAAGCCGCTGCCGGAGCAGCAGCCGAGTTGCGGGCTGACGCTTGTATTGCCGGACGGACGGAGGATCGAAGTGCAGCACGATTTTGATGTGCACACCTTCGAGCGTCTGATGAATGCGCTGGAGCGGGTGTAAGCGGTGTTTGGTGTGGGCCCAGCGACACGGATCTATCTGGCGGCCGGAGCCACTGATATGAGGAAGGGTTTTGAGGGCCTCTACGGTCTGGTGCGCGACCGATTGTCGTGCGAGCCTTTGAGTGGCCACCTGTACTTATTTTGTAACGCGCAGCGTAATCGTCTGAAAATTCTTTTTTGGGACGGAACCGGACTTTGGGTGTGCGCGAAACGATTACCCAAAGGGTGCTTCACTTGGCCGCAGTCTGGCGATGCACAAGGCAAGGTAATGTTGAGTCACGAAGAACTCTCTTTATTATTGGGCGGAATCGACCTGACGAAAACGAGAAGCAAACGGTGGTACCGCAAAGTAAACGCCGAAGGAGATGCTGCCGCATAAAACGCTTGTAATCCACAAGCCGCTCCGTTTATTTAAGAACTCATCGTGAGTGAGGCGGCTCATCCATCGTCGGGGTCCGGGGCCGCAGCTTCTTCGACGTCTTCCGAGCTTGAGCTGATCGAACAACTGAAGCAGCAACTTGCCGGGCCGCTGTTTGCAGCGGTGAGCGATCAGTTCAGCAATTTTCAGAACACTGTCCTCTCCTATCAAAACAAGCTGCAGTATGCGGAACTGAAGATCCAGGTGCTGGAAGAACGGTTGCGACTGGTACGCATCGCGAAGTACGGGCCCGGCAGCGAAAAACTCTCGGACGCACAACTGGAGTTGCTGGAACTGGAGCCGGGAGTCAGCAGTGCGGAAGTGCAGGCGGAGAGCGAGCGCCCTGCGGTCCAGCCCTCGACGAAAACGAAGCGCCAGCATCCGGGACGGCAGGAACGGCCGCAACCCTTGCGCGTGTAGAGCGGATCCTGAAGTGCAGGCCCGAGCAATGTGTGTGTAAGGGCTGCGGGAAAGAGACGGTGGTGATCGGCTACGAGGAGAGTTCCCAACTGGATGTGGAGCCGGCGAAGTACTTCGTGTTGGTCAGCAAGCGCGAGAAGCGCGCCTGCAAGTCATGCGAGGAGCAGGGTGTGGTCTCGGCTCCGTTGCTCCCACGAATCATCGAGAAGTGCCTGGTCAGTGATCAGATCGTGATCGACACGGTCGTCAGCAAGTATTGTGATCATCAGCCGTTGTATCGACAGAGCAGGATGCTGGAACGGGACAGCGGTGTGGAACTCAGCCGGGCGACGCTGGACGGCTGGGTGCTGAAAGTGGGCGAGTTGCTGACCCCCATGGCCTCGGCCATGAGGCAAGAGTTACTTCGCGGCACCTATATCCAGGCCGATGAAACCCCAGTAGACGTGCAGATGCATGAAGGCCGCGGGAAAAACCATCAAGCCTGTCTGTGGCAGTACAGTCGACCGGGAGGAACAGTGGTGTTTGACTTCCGTCTGGGCCGAGGACGGGATGGACCGAAACAGTTTCTGGGACCATTTGAAGGTCTTCTGCAGACGGACGGTTATGCGGCCTACGATCAGATCGGAGGACCGAAGATCGTTCATGCGTGCTGCTGGTCGCATTCGGAACGATACTTTTCCGAGGCGGTGAAGTTAAGTCCCCAAGATCCGGTGGCGAGAGCGATCGTAGCGCGGATCGATGAATTGTTTGCCATCGACGCCGAGGCCCGTAGCCAAAGACTGAGTCTGGAGGCACGCGATGTTCTGCGTCAGCAACAATCGCGACCGCTACTGGATGAGATCCGGAAGCAGATTGAAGCGGCACGCTCCGGAGGACTGCCCGGTGGCGCGCTGGCCAAGGCCTGCAACTATACTCTCACCCTGTGGAACAAACTCATGCGCTTCCTGGAATATCCCGAACTGGAGTTGAGCAATAACCTGGCGGAGAACTCTATGCGTCCCGTAGCTCTCGGTCGGCGGAATTGGATCCACATAGGAAGCGCGCAGGCGGGACCGAAGATCGCAGCGATTCTTTCGGTGGTTGAAAGCTGTCGTAGACTGAAATTCCCAGTGCGCGACTATCTAGCCGCGGTTCTTCCTGGTCTCGCTGATTGCCCCATCCGACGACTTCCTGAACTCACACCCGCAGCGATGGTAACGCAGAGGTGCTGAGTGTAATCGCCTTGGTTACGACAGTTAACAAATCGCGGTTGCGGACTGTCTCTCCCTACCCGAGTCGCAGATTCTTGGCTCTCCTTGTCCGCGATCATCGTATTTAGTGATTCGTTTCTAGTTTTCAACCCTGCGCTATACTTACGGGCACCTCCGTGTTACGGCAGCGGAGAGCCGATGCCTGATGATGCGACCA
Organism: Acidobacteriaceae bacterium; assembly: GCA_003140655.1. Lineage (GTDB taxonomy): Bacteria > Acidobacteriota > Terriglobia > Terriglobales > Acidobacteriaceae > Sulfotelmatobacter. The sequence continues at coordinate 11,882 of PLKR01000532.1, forward strand.
TCTCGAATGGGCAAAGCCCATTAGATCCCGACGCAACGCTCGCGTCGCTGGGGCCGCAGCCCGCCACGGTTGCCGCCAAGGTGCCTTCCACGATTGGCAGCTACCGCATCATTCGCCTGCTGGGCGAGGGCGGGATGGGTGCGGTCTATGAGGCCGAGCAGGACCAACCCCGGCGCAGGGTCGCGCTGAAAGTTATTAAGTCCGCCTGGGCTGATCGCGAATTGCTGCGCCGATTCGAGCTGGAGTCGCAGACTCTTGGCCGTCTCCACCATCCCGGCATCGCGCAAATCTATGAGGCCGGCGCCGCTGAAACCAGTTTCGGTTCCCAACCCTTCTTTGCCATGGAAATTATCCACGGCAAGCCTCTAATCGAATACGCCGAAGCGAAGCATCTGAACACGCGCCAGCGACTCGCGCTCATGATTCAGATTTGCGAAGCGGTCGAGCATGCCCATCAGCGCGGCATCATCCACCGCGATCTGAAACCGGGAAACATTCTCGTGGAGGAGAGCGGCCAGCCCAAGATCCTCGATTTTGGTCTGGCCCGCGTGACCGACGGCGATATGCAAGCGACCCGTCAAACCGACATGGGACAACTGCTCGGCACACTCGCTTATATGAGTCCGGAGCAGGTCACCGCCGATCCCCTGGCGCTCGACACGCGCAGCGATGTCTACGCGTTGGGCGTCATTCTCTACGAACTCCTCGCCGGTAGACTGCCCTACGAATTGTCGCGGCACGTTTATGAAGTTGTGAGGACGATTCAGCAGGTCGATCCCAAACCGCTAAGTTCGATTAACCGCGCGTATCGCGGGGATATCGAGACCATCGCCGCCAGGGCGCTGGAGAAAGACAAAACCAGGCGTTACGGATCGGCGGCGGAGTTGGCGGCTGATATCCGGCGTTATCTGGAAGACCGGCCCATCGCGGCCAAGCCGGCGAGCACGAGCTATCAACTGCGGAAGTTCGCGCGGCGCAACAAGGTGCTGGTAACGGGAACCTTTGCGGTGTTTCTGACACTGATCGTAGGCGTTGTGGTCAGCACGTGGCAGGCGGTTCGGGCGCGGCGAGCGGAGGTACGTGCCCAAGCCGAGACTGCGACCGCGCAAGCCGTAGTGGATTTTTTGCAGAACGATCTGCTGGCCCAAGCCAGCGCAAACAAACAAGCCGGGCCGAAGACAAAACCGGACCCGGACTTGAAGGTACGGACTGCCTTGGACCGCGCGGCCGAGCGCATCGAAGGCAAATTCGCAAAGCAACCGGAGGTGGAAGCCGAGATTCGCCAGACCATCGGGCAGACGTACTACGACCTCGGGCTGTACCCGGAGGGACGGAAGCAACTGGAGCAGGCGCTCCTACTGCGCCGCCGGGTGCTCGGGCCGGACAACCCGAAAACTATCGAAACCATGCTCAGCCTCGGGCTGACCGCCCTCCTGCAAGACAAGTATGCGGAGGCTGAGGAGATCGACAACCGGGCTTTGGAGATCAGCCGCCGCGTCCTGGGTCCGGAGAATCCCGTCACGTTGAAATGCACGTCGGCCGTGGTCAACCTCTATCTCGCCCAGCACAAGGCCGCTCAGACAGAAGCGCTCGCCAAACAGGCTTTGGAAATCAGCCGTCGTGTGCTGGGGCCTGAGCATCCCGACACGCTCTATGCCGCAGGTAATCTTGCGGCCAGTTACGCGGGCCAGGGCAAGTACGCTCAGGACGCAGCGCTTCTCGCTCCGGTTTTGGAGATCAGCCGCCGTGTGCTGGGCCCTGAGCATCCCGAGACTCTGAATTACATGCGAGGTCTTTCGTACGCCTACTTAATGCAGGGCAAGGAGGCCCTGGCCGACGAGATGGACCAACAACTTCTGCAGATTCTGCGTCGGGATCTGGGTCCCGAGCATCCCGCCACTCTGACGGCCCTGTATAACGTGACCGCTGGTGACCTGCGAGAAGGCAAGAATGCGGAAGCGGAGGAGCTCGCCAGGGACGCCTTGGAAATCAAGCGTCGCATCTTCGGCCCGGAGGATCGGCGGACGCTGAACAGTATGAGACAGCTGGCCGAAGCCTATCAAGGACAAGGCCGGTACGCGGAAGCCGAGGAACTCGATGCCAAGGTTTTGGAGATCGGGCGCCGGCTGCAAGGCCCCGAGGATCGTACCCTCGACACCATGGATGACCTGGCCGACGTCTACAGATTAGAGGGCAAGTACGCTCAGGCGGAGGCGCTCTACAGTCAAACCTTGGACATCCAGCGCCGCGTTCTCGGGGCTGATAATCCCGCCACTTTTAGCGCTGGCGAGCAAATGGCCATCACCCTGAGCTACGATAAACAATTTGCCAGGGCAGAGGCTCTAATGCAGGAAATCATTCAGAAGGCGAGCCGATCCGGCGAGCCGGCCGTGCTTTCAGGCGCGTGGTACAACTTCGCTTGCGCGGCAGCCGTCGCGGGGCATACCAACGCTGCGATGGATTACCTGCGTAAGGCCGACGATCTCGGAAACCCAGACATCGCGAATATGGCGAAAGATAAAGACCTGAAATCTCTGCGCAAAGATCCGCGCTTTACCGCTCTCATTGCCAAGGCCAAACAGCCCGCCGCTCTCCCGCAACCGAGCAAGTAGTTTCCCGGTTGCCCCCAATTTCGGACTGAAAGCAAGAACTGTACTAAAACTAAATTTTCTCAAGTGGCGATAAATCGCGTTTGCGCTCATCAACCAAATGACCACGTCGCACACACGATTGAGAACCTCACCAATCGCGGCGCTCGTCAACCGTGTAGTTCCTCTGTGTTCCTCTGAGTTCCTCTGACGTTTACGTTCCATTTGTGTGACACTCATTGTCCGCTCTTGCAGGTCTCTGTCATTCGATGAGTACGTCTTGCCCGCGCCTCTCTGATCTTCCCGGACATCCGTACTTTCGACGGATTGAGCTGGCATTCGATTGCCGACAATATGCCGCCCGCGCTGCCCGGAGAAGCTTCGTTTGCGGCAAGTGGAACTTGCATAACTGCCCAGGGAGAAAACAACGCTTGGATCGCCACCGGTGGCACAACCACGGCGAGAATCCTGGCTACGCGAGATGGTGGTGATACCTGGAACGCATACGATACGCCGCTCGTCAGCAATGCGAGCGCAGGCGGCGTCAGTGTCGCTTTCCGCGACGGGTGGAATGGCGTCGTAGGCGGCGGCGACTTGTCTGTGAATACATCGGCCGATATGGCAACATCGAACGATGGTGGGCAGACCTGGACCCTTACCAATAAACCACCTCTATCCGGAGCAATTTTCTGCTTGGCTTATGCGCGCGGTATGCACCGGCATGAGGAGTGGTCGGGCAATGATGACGATTTCAATCATTTCTTCGATCGTACCGTCGTGATCACGGCAGAGACCGAACCGAATTTCGATTCAGGATCGGCGGCATGGACTCCCGATGAAGGACACACGTGGTTCACGTTACCCAACGTGAGCGGATATTGGGCGGTCGGGTTTGCGGATCCGCATGATGGATGGTTCGTTGGCAACAACGGCCAGATTCTGAAGATCAGCTTCTAACGGTCGACGGAATGACGAAGCGGCCGCGCCGTGCACAGATTGATCGCGAGCGGCGCGCGCTGAAAATCACATCCTGATTAACGGGGTCGGAGCTCTCGTCCGCAAATGCTTCCTTATTTTGAGTTTGAATGGTCCTCCGGAAGTTCTTGCGATGTGCAGGAAAGCGGTAGGCAAAGTCAAGTCCGAATTCGCGGAACGTTGAGGGGAGGCGGCACCGTCTCTCCTCTGCGCTGTCATTGCAGACGCTCCAGCTGGTCCATCGCACGATAGAGTTGCCGGTGCAGCAGACTTGTGTGACGGTCCTCCGTTCCTCGATCAACCTTACAGCGGAAAATCCGAGGGCTGGCAGGGGTCTGAGCATCAGATGCGTATTGCGTCGAGTAGTGGAATTTGCCGTGACAGTTCTTCTGGCGATGAAGGAGGAAATGAGGGGCCATGGAGCGTGGGGACGCATAGCCACCTGAACGGAACACGGATTCAATGCCGGAGATGTAGTCCTATAGGAGAGACTACTCTGCCAGAGTCGCTCGCTGAGACAAAAAAGTAAACACTACCCGAACGCCAGTGCTCAAGACTAGTGCTGCCTTACCCAATCAACTGATTTTCTTCTCGGCTGATGGCCAACCGTTGAACTCTTGATCCTGTTCGTCGCGGGAGGGATTCTGTGAGTCCGGCTAATGCCATTCTCCCCGCAAGATCCAATCCACGCTCTTGTGGAATCGCTCGGACAGCAGAATCAACATCTCTAGATTGGGAGGAGTTTTCCCTCGCTCAGTTCTCGGGAGATGCCCCTGGGTAACGTGGAGGTAAAGTACACAATTCCTCCTGCAAAATCTGCCTGCGGATTTTCCTAATCCTGTCAGCTGGGCGATGGGCATCAGCGTCGCAGGAAATAGATTCTATTCGTCCAGTCCCAATTCCCAGTTTCTCTTGCCAGTCTGGTCAAGGCCCAGACCAAACCACCGATATCCGCGGGCGAAATTGTTTTTTCGTCCACAAAAACCACGCCGCCGTGCGTTCGCCCTTCTTCCGCCCAGGTTTTGAGCAGGGGAGGAATCGTCCTCCGGTCATATGTAACCAGCGTTAATCCCTGGGCGGCCGCTTCTCGCAAACAAGGNNTCCGGTGAGATATGCTCATCGAGAAGAAGCTTGAGCATTTCGGTTTTTCGCCGTCCTCTTGGGAACGAATTCAGTGGCCTGCGGCAGCATGCGCTTCAGTACTTCAAAATCCGTCGCCTCATTCTCAGCCATGGCCGCATTGATTTCTTCGGGAAACGCCCCGGCATAGTTGATCGCGGCCTGGACTTTCCCCTCTGGCCACTTGAGATGTTCCGCTACGGCCGACACATCGTTCTTGTAGCTGCGGACGAGCAGCATGACCTCCCATACGGCGAGCGTGCTCCCTTGAAGGCAGGCTTGCCGGCCCGCAGCCGAATCGCGAAAGTCGATGAATCCAAATTCCGACCGGCGCAAGCCTTCCTCCACTAGGCGCGCACTGGCGTCGCTGGGGGTCCATCCATGCCGATTCGCCATGCGCTTAAGACGCTTTCCGCTCTCCGCCGGCAGGCGCATGCTGATGACCATCGAATGGGTTGATCTCATGGCAATCTCCCGGTTGTAACTCCTGTAAGNNTGTAAGCATTGTAGCATATCGGACTCTTCCTGAGAGCTAGCAGCAGCCGGCTGCTGCGGCGGTGGAGTTACGCCCAGGCCGTCGCTATTCCACCCGGGTGCGCTGTGCGAGCTAGGTCCGTGCAGTGCACTTTGGCTGGGTCGTCTAATCTTGCCGCATAGATGTTCATCCACCGGCACGAACAATTGGGCCGTGTGCGGGTTGTCAAATCCATCCAAGATCGACAACATCAACGGCAGTCTGAAACCGTGAGAGTACTGGGAGGGGATACTTGTAGTGGACCATCCCAAGAGCACGCCTTCCAAAGGGTCCCCAGGCTCCACTTTCCCACATTTACATATACGGTGATTGAGCACCCTTCCACGAGGGTACTCTGGTCCGTGGTTAAAGCGGTAGACATTATGTTCCTCATTCATCCACCACTCTATATTGCATTTTCTTTCTAGCAGTTCGAGGTCGCCGAAATCCTGGATACGCATAAGTTGATTCGAGGCTATCCGCAGTTCGAGGATGACACCCATCCCGCCGCAGTAATCGAAGACAAAACTCTGCGAGGGATCCATCTTTATCGTTAGCGTTGGCAGATCGAGATGGAGAGCGGAATCGATCTCGCGAAGATACCCAGCGGCGTGAATCCGGCGAACAATCTCGGTCTTTTTCCTGTTTGGCATCAGCAATCCCCTTTTCAACCCTAGATCTAAGTGCATAACATACACAACGTACATAACATTCATTAGGCGTATTCAAAGTGCGCTGGGCGGAAGATTCTTACAGATGTCGCACTTATCGATCTTCCCCTGAAAAAAAGGGACGTCCAACGCGTGACCGAGTTGGTGGATTCTCCGCTGACACTCAGTCGAAAGCAAGAATCCATAACCTCGGCTGTCCCGACGCAGTCCAAGCGAAAAAGAGCGAAGGATACTGCCGACCTTGCGAGCCTCCAGACCGTACCCGTCGCCCCGAAGATCCAGGATTCCGTTCGCAAGCTCCGCGATTTCCCCAACGTGCACGCTTGCCCGCCCTTCATGGCACGCGATCAAGAGTGCCTCCAGAACGACGGCCGATTCGCATCGGGCATGATCGAGCCGGCGCTCTTCGTCCTGCGGCTCCAGGAGTTTCACGACACGCTTGTGCAGCTCCTCGCTGTCGGGAAAACAAGACCCGAGGACAGATGCGAGAGCGCGAGTGGCCCCACTTAAGGTGTCGGGATCGAAATTCACCTTTGCCACACGCGACCGGTTCTTCAACCGGTAGAGCAGCAGTTGCGGCTGGAAAGTCTTTGCAATTCTTCGCAGCGCTTTTGCGTCGAGGAGTTGCGGGCGGATCTGCGGCGTCGCATTTATTCGGCAGAACGTGTTCGGGATCATATCGTCCAGATCGTGGCCACTCGTTACAATCACTGCTGAAAACGGCCGGTTCACAATTCCTTTCGATTGTGCCATCCCGAATCCAGAACGTTGCGTTGCATCCAAGAATTTGAGCAGAGCGGTGGACGGCCTTGGATCGCTAATGAGAAACGTCGGTGAACAACCACCCGGCAGATTCGAATAGTCAGCAGGTGCGAACCGAGCTACCGGGATGGCATGACGACAGAAGCTCCTTAATAGTTGGAGGAACTGCGAAATTTCCCAGGTGTCGATCCCAGTCACGATCGCGCGGGGTGCAGGATCCCGACACTCCACGAAGTGGGTCGCAAAGGCCAAGAAGGCCGCCATTTCGGCATTGTTCTGCTCCAGGGCGCAGATTGATTGGAAAATGTGAACAATGCGGTCAAAGAGGTCCGCGGCAGACTTGTAGTCGGAAACGCCGGTTGCAAGTGTGATCTCGGTCGGGAGATCTTCATCGATTGCCGCAGGGATAAAGCGTCGCCGGCCAAACTGGACGTCCCGGCACTTGGAAGCGCGACCGCCAGTCCATCGCAAGAGGCTGGTGGAATTCTCGCCTTTGCGGATCAACTCGAGCTGGTCCCCGTGCGGCAGCACAGCGCTCGCAATCGGGGAAGAGACTGAAATCCCAGAAGCCGCCACGTTTTCTCCCGGCAGATGCCGCACCAAAATGCAGGGCGAACTGCACCCCTATCGCACAAAATCGATTACTTGCAGGATTACCCGTGGAGACAGTTACAGAGGAAAACAGCCGTTTCATTTCCAGAAGGATATTTCGAGATCCAGATTGCTGCAGTGCTTCGAACACAGCCATTGTAACATAGAGGTCAACCAAACGTTAATAGCAGGTCTACTAACGCAGCGCGCTGGCAAGATCGGAATCGGAGTTGCGTCAGGGAGTGGCGACAACGCGACTTAGATGTGACGCGAGAAGCATAGATTCCGATCGCCCTTCTCAGGAGCGTCCGGAATTCTTGGTTCAGATTGGCTCTTTCCCGGTCAGCAACCAATCTACAGATTTCTCGAACTCCTGGCTGATCGCCAGAAGGACCGCTGCACCTGGTTCCTTTGCCCCCCGTTCCAGCGCTGAAAGATGACTTTGGGCAACGCGAATACGACGCGCGAACTGGGCCTGGGTCATGTCGAAACCCCTCAGCTCGCGAATCCTTCGACCGATTGCGGCGAGGTCAATCTGGCCCTTTTGGCGTGACTTTAGCATTGCTATTGAATCTCTTTCGAGCTAATATAGATCTGTAGAGCTTAAACCTCCCTTAAGCACAAGGAGCACTGAAATGGAACTACCCAAAGTCAATCTCGCACGGGAAACGAAGTTTGCAAAGTCCCTTTACGGGGACTTGCCCAAACCTGCCCTACATGCACTTAAGGAATTGGTCGCAAGGCATCAAGTTTTCGTCACAAACGGGGATATCAAGTATCTAGACAGAGGTTGGTACGTTACCCATTCTGGGCTGCTGCGGCTAGCCGAACGCCGCAACTGTGCCGGCATTCATTCCCGACCCGTCCTGGAATCTAGCAATCCCGCCACCTCTCGTTGGGTATTCAGAGCAGCGGTCTTCAAATCACCGAGGTGTAAAGGCTTCGTCGGCTACGGCGACGCCGATCCCTCCAATGTGTCTGCGCTAGTCCACGGCGCAGAAATGCGAGTGGCGGAAACCAGAGCCGTCAACCGAGCCCTGCGCAAAGCCTACGGAATCGGTATCTGCTCAGTCGAGGAGATCGGGTCCTTCGGCGAACCACAGCAATCCTCCCATGAGTCGAAGAAGCTCCCGCCGCAACCCGTCAACGGAAACAACGGCGGCTCAAAGGTTCGCGACCGCCTCTGCCAGCTCATCCGCCAGCATCAACTTGATCCCAACCTGGTCAAGGCCTACGCAACCGATTTCTGTGGCGTCAAGGCGCTCCGCGATGCCACCCGCGAACAAGTGGAAACCTTCGTCACCCAGCTGGCCGACTGGGCCGAGAAGGACCGGAATGCACTGCTCTGCCAGCTCAACAGCTATCTCGGCCAGAAAG
>PLKR01000218.1:0-582 GCA_003140655.1 Acidobacteriaceae bacterium
GCGAATAAAGGCGGTGAACCGCCAGCGCACCGCGGCGGCGGTTGGATGAGCTAACCAGGTCGAGCGATAGGGTCCAAACCGCCAGACCCTCCAAAGACCTCGCTCCTCGAGTCTTACCCCAGTGAAAAGACACTTCGCCGCGCCGCGGCTGCATGCTGGGCTCGGAGTCGTCCACGGGCTGGGATTCACCTGGAAAGAGCCTGAACTTGACATCAAACCCGTCAAAGTCGTTGGAGCTGAAGGCTGCCTCCAAAACGCGCCGAATCTGCTCGTAATCACGAACCGCTTTGAGTTCCTCTGTGGCTCGCCGGATAGAAAGATTGTTGATGACAATCTGGCGCTGCTCGAACGTGCGCTGGGCAACGCGACCCAGTTCACCCAACTCGAGATAGCCCAGGCGCTGGACGCCAATCCATATGCCGATTCCAAGCACGGCGAGAACCAGGCCCAGAGAACTGCCCGTGGGCCAAAGAAGAAACAGGCTGAGCAGAGCGAACACGGCCGAGACCGCGTAAAGCACAATCACAACCTGGCGATGAGTGAGGCCGTGCTGCAACAGCTTGTGATGGATGTGCTCACGGT
>PLKR01000218.1:606-1277 GCA_003140655.1 Acidobacteriaceae bacterium
GCGCTGAGCAGGAAGCCGATGAAAAGACTGCCCGAATCTCCCAAAAAGATGGTCGCTGGATTAAAGTTGTAGCGCAAAAAGCCAAGAATCGCGCCGGCCAGCGCAATGGTCATCACCGTGACCAGGGAGTATCCGTTCAACAGCGTGACCACAAACACCACTAGCGTGGAGAACAAGGCAGAACCTGCCGCCAGGCCGTCGAGTCCGTCAATCAGGTTGAAGGCATTGGTGATCGCCAGAACCCACAAAATTGTGACGGGCAGGCCCACGAACCATGGCAGTCGATGCGCACCGAACAGCACGGGAATATTGAGAATGCGAAGACCGCCCATGAACAACATGGTGGCGGCAAGAGCTTGAACCGCAAACTTGACGTATGGTCCTATGCTGTAAAGATCGTCGTAGACACCCAGCAAGAAAATGAGGGATGCAGGCAATAGGATGGTCAGCAGAGTCTTCAGAGAAAAGGCCGAGTGCAGGTGGGGAATGTAAGAGGCCATGACCGCAACCGCCACCATGCTCAACGAAAAAGAAATGAAAATCGCGACTCCACCCAGGCGCGGCAGAGGGCTAGCGTGCAGGTGCCGGTCCTGAGAAGGAACCGCGACCCACCCGCGCCGGGACGCGAAGTCCCGCACGTAACGAGTGAGGACGAACGAGAACAGCAGCGA
>PLKR01000218.1:1316-2862 GCA_003140655.1 Acidobacteriaceae bacterium
AGTGAAAACCTGTGGAAAACGCAAACTTCTGAGAAATCCGGCAACTCCATGCAACCGGCATGAGGCACGCTGTGCTAAACTTTTCAACGATTCTTCTTCCACCAGAGGCTTTTAATGGAGTTCGGCCGATTCAGTTTTGCCTGCAGCCGCATTCTGCTCGCGTTCTCGCTTGTTTTGGTCTGTAGTTTGGAGTTCAAGGGCTGGGCCCAGCAAGCGCCGGCATCCTCTCCTGTGGAAAATACCGTACCGGCGCTGCCTCCTGCGCAACCACTGTCTCAAGCTGCGGTCGGAAGTGCGCGCAACAACGCTGACTCCACAAAGCCTGCGCCGAGCGGCGGTTCAGTAAACTCGGTTGCCACCGCTAATGGAGATTCGTCGTCGCTGAGGCTGGGTGCCGGTGATCTGCTCGAGGTCAGCGTCTATAACGTGCCGGAGTTGACCACCAAAGCGAGAGTTGGCAATTCAGGAGACGTTTACCTTCCCTTGATTGACTACGTGCATGTGGGCGACCTCACGGTGGAAGAGGCACAGGTTTTGATCCAGAAGCGGCTAGAAGATGGGGGCTTCGTCCGCGGCGCTCACGTTACGATCTTCCTCGACGAATCTGCTTCCCAGGGAGTCACGATTCTCGGCGACGTGGCGAAACCGGGCATCTATCCGGCCCTTGGGGACCGCAAGTTGTACGATCTGATCTCGGCGGCGGGGGGATTCGCGTCTACGGCAGGACGAAAGGTAAGCATCATCCGGCAGCACAGTCAGACCGCGCCAATCACCGTGAACCTGCCCAGGAATCTGGCTGACGATTTGCAGGATAATATCGAGATTATGCCGGGGGACACCATCACGGTGCCACGGGCCCCGATCATCTACGTGGTGGGGGATGTGGGCCGTCCCGCCGGTTTTCTCGTAGATAACGGCAACTTGACCGTGTTGCAGGCGCTTGCGCTGGCGGGCGGGACGAATCGCACGGCAAAGATCGGTGGAACCCGCATCATCCGCAAGGGCCCGACCGGAATGACCGAAACGCACGTTCCGCTGAAGAAGATGCTGGAGGCGAAAGCTCCCGACGTAAATTTGCAGGCCGATGACATCCTTTTCGTGCCTCTGAGCGGAGCCCGGGTCGCGGCGGGAACAGGCTTTAGCGCGGCTGTGACCGCGGCAGCCGGATTGGCAATCATCGCCGCGCATTGATAGCAGCGATTTACATCGTCTTTGCGCTTCCGTGAGCGGGAGCGGCGATCGTTTACGCGGCGACCTTCGTGCTGCGGTGTTCCGGCAACTTCAGCACGTGTTGGAGCACGTGAATGTATTTTTCCGCAGTCTGACGGCGGGAAAACTTGCGCACGATGTGCTCCCGGCCGTTCTGTCCCAGTTCGCGAGCGATTTCCCGATTCGCGGACAGATAACGAATGGCATTCACTAGAGCGTCGGAGTTCTCCGGTTCGATCGCAAGCCCGGCGCGGGCTTCCTCAAGAATCGCACGCGCTTGCCCATCCACGCCGAGTATGACCGGGCGCGCACACGACATGAATTCCAGCATCTTGGT
>PLKR01000218.1:2890-3473 GCA_003140655.1 Acidobacteriaceae bacterium
GATGCGCTCTTTTTCGGCGCCTTCGCCTATGATCAGAAAAACAATCTCGGAATTCGCATCCCGCAACTGGGCAGCGGCGGCGATGATGGTTTCCAGGCCGTGCGCCATTCCCATCGTGCCGATGTAGGAGACGACAAATTTTCCCTCCGCGCGTAGTTTCCTTCTCAGACCGATTGCCGCTTCTCCGGTAAATGGCTCCGGAGCGAAAAGCTTTGTCTCTACTCCATTCTCGATCACGGAAATCTTTTCCCGAGGCAAGCGCCAGTGTTCCACCAGGTAATCTTCAAAAGCCGGCGTGACCACCACCACCCGGTCCGAATGGCGGTACAAGAAGCCGGCGATCTTTGCCAGAGCCCGGTGCAACAGAGAATTGCTGTTGCCCATGCCGACCGCGGCCAGCGACTCCGGCCAAAGATCGCGCACTTCGAACACAAAGGGGACGCGCTTGCAGCGGGCCAGCCACCAGCCTGCGACTCCGACCAGCAACTGCGGCGACGTCGCAATCACAACGTCAGGCCGCGACAAAAAAAGACCCGTGCTCGCCGCCGACGCGCAAAACGAACTGTAGTTCAACATTCGTTCG
>PLKR01000218.1:3553-9742 GCA_003140655.1 Acidobacteriaceae bacterium
CGCGCGGCCGGCGCTCCCATCTCCGGTGGAAAGTATTGCGAGACGTAAAGAATCTTCATGAGACGGTAAACAACTATTCAGGAAGCCTGTGTTCAGGAAGCTCGATCGAGGCCGCTGGCATCGGGAGCGTGATCGTCGCGGTGAAGGTCCTTCACTGCGACGGGCACTGCGACGGGCACGGCGACGGGTTGCCCCAAACACCGTGACTCCTCCAAAGCGAATGTTGCCAGCGTCGTGCTCACAAGTTCGCGGAACGGGATTGGCGATTCTGCGCCGGTTTGAATCGCGGTGACGAATGCCTTCCATTCGCCACGGTGCCCCTTGTTCTGGCGCATGAGAGAGCGAAACACACGCTTCTTTCCGTCCCGGACAAGTTCGAGCCGCCGAAAGTCTTCCAGGACCGCCACGGCGCAGCCGCCGAACACTTCGATTCGTTCTTTGGAATATGATTTGTCGCCGTTCGCAAGGTAGCTGATGGTGCCCTGGGAGCCATCTGGAAAGCGCAAGGAACACACGATATTGTCGTTGCTATATTGGCCCGGGTTCGGCAGGCTGCGGGTCTCAACTTCCACGGGGGACGCGTTCGTCAGGAAGCAGAGGAAGTCTACGAAATGGCAGACCTCACCGAGGATGCGTCCTCCGCCCTGCAGTGGATCATTCAGCCAATGATCCGAGGGAAGGAAGCCTGCATTCACGCGATAGTGAAGCGCCAATGGTTCATGCACTTCCCGCAGAAAACTCTTGAGCCGAACCGCTAATGGAGCAAAGCGACGATTGAAACCGACCATGAGAAGCCGGCGGCCGGAGGCCTCGTCACGTGTTCGATGTGTGTGAGTTTGATCGTCGTGCGCCGCAACAATTCTGCTGAGTTCCGCTTCATTGCGGCAGAGAGGCTTTTCGCAGAAAACGTGCTTGCCGGAGCAAAGGGCTGCTACCACCTGCGCCGCGTGCAGGTGATGGCGGGTAGCGATGACCACCGTGTTGACCCCCGGATGGTTAAGAATCTCCTGCTCGTCCGTGGAGCAGGAACGAAATCCGAATTTCTCGGCGGCGTGGCGCGCATGCGAACCGTTCGCCGCGCCAACCATGACCATTTCAACACCACCAACTCGCTTGATCGCAGGCAGCAGCGTGCTGGTGGCGAAACTCCCTGCCCCAAGAAGACCGATCCGAATAGACTCATGGCTCGCGATGGGCCGACCAACAGCCGCCACCTTCACTTGGCGGGTATAGTCGGCGAACTCCGGATAAGCGATCAGCACGCCCAGGAACGGCTCGTGCGTTTTTCCCGTGATCAAATCATAGGCGGAGTGCGCACGCGCGATCGGGAAGCGATGAGTGACCAGCGGATGCAAATCAAGTTTACGATCCGCGAGAAGCTTGAGAAAAGCTTCCATATTCCGCGTTTCCGTCCAGCGCACGTAGCCAATCGGATAGTCGATTCCTTTTTGTTCATATGCCGAGTCATATCGGCCTGGTCCATACGAGCGGGAGACGCGGAAGTCGAGCTCCTTCTCGTAGAAAAATCTCCGCGGGATATCCATGGCAACCGTTCCGACGGCGACCACGACGGCGCGATTGCGCGCCACTGCTCCCGCAAGATTCACGGGATCATTGCTGGCAGTTTGCGCCGCAATGAGGATTGCGTCTGCGCCATGGTGGCCAGAGTGCTGCAGGCATAAATCCTGAAAACCGGAGGATGAAGTGCTCACGGCATCCGCGCCCAGGCGCAGAGCCAGTTGCGCTCGTTCGTCTGAGATGTCCATCCCCAGCACGCAGCAACCAGCGGCCTTAAGAATCTGCACCATCAATTGACCGAGCAAGCCCAGCCCGATCACAGCAACCACGTCGCCCAGTTTGACGTCCGCGATCCGCACACCGTGAAGCGCCACCGCTCCGAGAGTGGTGAAGGCCGCTTCATCAAAGCTGACTGCTTCGGAAGGAATCCGCGCGATCAGCAACCGGGGAACACAAGCAAACTCGGCGTGCACCGCGTGACCGGCGCCCGCGCACGCCACGCGATCTCCAGGGTTGATATCGGCAACGCCTTCGCCCACGGCGACGACGGTCCCTGCACTGCTATACCCCAACGCACTTGGTTGATCGAGGCGGCTGCGGACGGAAGACACCGTCGCCAGCAGCCCGTCACGACTGATCTTGCTCAGGACCTCGCGCACCAGATCAGGCCGCATTCTCGCTTTCTGCAGCAAGTTCTTGCTGGCGAACTCGGAGGAGGCCCGCTCCGTGCCGGCGGAGACGAGAGAGGCAGCGGTTCGAACCAGCACGCATCCCGCCAGCAACTTCGGGGCAGGAACTTCCGCCACGGTGATTTCAGCGCTGCGGGCATCCTGGAAGACTTGTTTCATACTTTTGCTGAAAGATTCACTCGATGAACCTCGGCTTCGCCAAGCAGAACAATTAGCTGTTCGTCTCTCGATTCGAGCTTACATCGTTCGCCGGTGAGAATCGCGGTCACGAATCGTACCGGCAATTTTGAGTGAGTTTCGTAGACCAGAGAAACCGCTGGCCGAAGATCACCATACGTGGGCGACTCCCAGCCGAGCAACTGCAGATCCGCGCCTGGCGAATTTCCTTCAACCCGCGCGCCCGCCCGTATGATCGTTCCATTCCCCGGGGAACTGGTAAGAATACAGCAGCGCACCCGCGACTGCCCCGACGAGAACGCAAGTTGAAAAGGCGAATCAGAAAACTCGTACGGCAAGTCTGCCATCAGCCAATGCAAGCGCACGGCGTGCACGCCAGCTCCCTCGATGTCATCCACGATGACCCAGCCAGTGCCAGTCAGCCACTGAACCGTGCGGCGGTGCTTCACGCCAAAACGCTTGTAACCGTCATGCTCGCCCTCAAAACGGTCGGCGCAAGCCTGGCCAGACGCAGAATACGACCGGCCCGACGCTTGCGCCCAGTCGACCCAGAGAAAGCGGCCAGCGCGGCGCATCTGGTCGCGATGATCGACCATGACCGTGTTATGAGCGGGGGTCCCGGCGAGTCCATTATTCCACGGCGGAGGCCCATTGTAGAGATATGTTCCGGCATCGCGAGCCAGGTTGATGCCCTGCCACCACAAATCCACGTGCAACTGATCTGCCTGAAACGGCCGTCGAGTGTGGCGGCCAGCACGAATCAACGCCCAGGAATTCTCATTCCCCAAACGGAAGTATCCGGTTTCGACGGAGGGGGGCAAAGGCAGAGCCGCTTTATCGACGACTGCAGGCTTCATGCCGAACCACAACGGCGCCTCATCCCAGGGTCCTGGCTTCAAAGCGGGGCGATTCAGAACAGCAGCACCCAATTGCAGGAGTGGACGAAAATCGCGGTACGCTCCTAGAGCGAGCGGAAGGATCAGGCTGCCGTCGTCGGAACCGTAGTTCGGAGCAACTCCGCTCACCGGATCTACCCAGGGGCGCATGAAGTCAAAGGCCGCTTGGGTTCGCACGCGGATGTCTTCGTGAAGGGGAGCACTGTGAATCTCAGCCAGACGTAACGTCCACAGCAGCAGATGCAGAATCATGCGCTGGTAGTTGAAGGAATGCTGCTGCGAAACGCCTGCGGGTGTGATTTGGTCGAGAACGGCTTCCCGCAACAGATGGGCGCCAAGGTTCTGCCAAACCTGCGCTTCTCTCAATTCTGGAAAGAGTGTGCCCGTTGTCCACAGACCAACCGCCTCGCTGATCAAGTGATTGCTGCGCTGGGAGCGGGCGTAACCGAGGGTCTGAGCGGTGCGCCAGGCATGAGCGGCGATCATGGAAACGAGCAAAGCGACACGCTCATTGGTCGTAGAGGGCGAATGAATGAACGCATGCAGCGCGAACGACCATGCAAGAATGCGCAGGGAGCATTCTTGCCCGCAAATCCACAGCGGACCGGCCATCGGCGGACTGCGACGGGCCCAGTCCTCAATCGCGCTCCAGAAAGCCTGCGGAAATCGCTCGTCGCCACTGATCGAGTAAGCCCGAACCAGCGGGTAGACAAACAAAAACCTGGAGGGCTCAAGGATAAATTTCAGGTCGCCGTAGGCAGGCGATGCAAAACGCATCTGCGTCCAGGGTTGATGCGGCGAGACACTCTTGCCCGTGACTGGATTCTGAAACCATCGGGGCGGGAATTCGCAGGCGAAAGACAGTGCGCCGAAAAATGGCATGTTGCCGGCGAGAATTCGCTCCGCTTCGGCGAGAACAGATTTTTCCCCGTCGATCCCGATGACTTTTCTGATGCTCGTTCCGACCGTCTGCGCGTCGGTGAAGAAGAATGGCCGCTTGCCATCACGACGCTTAGTTCGCATCTCTTCGGCGCAAGAGCCGGCTGCAATCCGTTTCAGGTCCCAGGAATCCCAGCCCTGCACGGAGCGCATTCTCCACGACATCAAGCCACTGCCGCGCTCNNACCTGCAACATGGTTCCGATCTTGCTCATCGGCTTACCCATTCACCGACTCCGCGACGGCGACTGAGCGTCTCTTTGTAAGTCGTGCGGCCGCACGCGCCTGCAGCCACTCATGCATCACGAAGAATTGGTGATCTTCATCGAGATCGGATTGTGGGCTTGCGGAAATCGTGCCCCGATCGAGACCGGCAACCACCTCCGCGACATGCTCAACGCCAAAAGCAATCAGCCGATTGCGTAAGTCGCTTAACAACTCGCACCGGGCTGCGTCAGGAAATTCACATCTCTGAAGAACGGGTCCAGTGTCAATGCCCGCATCGATGTAATGGATGGTGACGCCGACTGGAACGTGGTTCAGCAACGACCACTCCGGACTGCTCATGCCCCGGACTTCCGGCAGCAAGCCAAGGTGTACATTGAGGACTCCGAGACGGGGCACTTCCAGCAGCTGCTTTCGCAAAATATTGCCACCGGTGAAAATGATCAAATCCGGCGACCACTCTTTCAGTCGCGCAATCGAATCCGGCGCATTCTGGTCATTGCATACTGCAACCGGGAAGCCATAAAACACCGCCACTTCCCGCAGACTGCGAAAGACTCCCTCTCCATGTATGAGCAGAGGCTGCAAGTACGGATTACTTACTTGTGCCCGCCCATCGCCGCGATGCGGAATCAGTTTCGCGCTCGCGTAACGAATAACATCTCGCGCACCCCACTGACCAAGCTTGCGCACCACAGTTCCTCGGTCCAGGGTGGGAAGCGCAAGAGCGCCGGCCGGAACATAACCTAACTCGGCCATACGCACCGCCATGGCGCATCCCGTTTCGCTGTACACGTTGGAACACAGAACTACGATGCGCATGGCAATGCCTCGAATGCGGATGCCTCAAATGACCGCTTCAGGCGCCGTTCCAGGAGGAGAGCGTCCGCGAAGAACTTATTTCCCCAACTGAGGTAGCGCAGCGGCTGATAGCGACCCCAGATCGGATAAGAGCCGCCGACCCCGCCGAATACGCCACGCCCCCCGCGCGCAGGAATCAATGGCTTCATCATCTCGTTCATCTTGAGCGCGGCATTGAGATAGCGCAGATCGTCAGTCACCTCAAACAGGCGCAGCCATACGCAGGACATCTGCGCGTTTCCTGTGAGACAAGTGAAGCGCTGCCCATTCTTGAAATCTGGCTCGAACGCGCCCGGCAAAGATTTATTGGTTTCAAACTTCCGTAGGAGCACCCAAGACGATTTCGCAACCGCCTCGATGGCATCGCTGCGTTGCCGCAGAATGCCGCATTCAAGAACACCCTGGAGCGCGTAGGCGATGAAGTGCAGATAGTTGGGATGGCCTCGCAGGTTGATACCGTCGATCCAGCCGCTGGGCCGGAAGTGTGACAAAACCCAATCCAGATTTCTCTCTGCCGCCAGCCCGTAACTTAGGCTGTGCTCGTGATCGCTGCAACCGTGACGACGATTCGCAGCGCGTTCTGACAACTCAGCCAACGCCCACGCAACCATGCTGTAGTAAGTATGAGCCACGTTCTGATACGCAGCCGGGCCGAACCACGATCCGTCGGCGTCCTGCATCTTGACCAGCCAATCGCCGGCGGCGACTGCCGCTTGCAAAATCTCAGGACGGTTCGTCTCCACGTGAGCGCGAACCAAGCCTTGCAGGATTTGTCCGGTGTTGAACACCGACGGCTGCTTTTCGTCGCCGTGTAATCCGCTGCGCAATCTACCGTGCAATCCCGCGGGAAACGCGCCCATTGGCATTTGCAGCGAAAGCAACCAC
>PLKR01000136.1 GCA_003140655.1 Acidobacteriaceae bacterium
GCGCGGCAGAGATGAGCCGTTGCTCCACGGAGCCGCTCCCGGTTTGTGTGACTCCGGAGCAGTTGGCGTATGTGATCTATACCTCGGGGTCAACTGGGACCCCGAAAGCCGTAGCCATCGGCCATGATAGCTTGCTGAATTTGACCCAGTGGCACAACCGCACGTTTGGGGTGACGGCAGCAGATCGTGCGACTCAGTTGGCATCGATTGGGTTTGACGCTGCAGTCTGGGAGCTCTGGCCGTACCTTTTTGCCGGCGCCAGCGTGCATCTGGTGGACGATGAGACCCGCACTCAACCCGAGCTACTCCGCGATTGGCTGGTGCGCGAAAGGATCACGATCAGTTTCGCTCCCACCCCTCTGGCGGAGCGGATGCTGAAACTGGCCTGGACAAAAGAAGCTGCTCTCCGCTTGCTGTTGACGGGCGCCGATACGCTGCACCACTATCCGCCGGCAAACTTGCCCTTCACTGTGGTCAACAACTATGGGCCCACGGAGTGTACGGTAGTGGCAATTTCGGCGGCCATCTCCCCGCAGATGTCTGTGGACCGGCTGCCGGCGATCGGTCGTGCAATCGACAACACGGAAGTCTACATTCTTGATGGCAAGACGGAGCGAGTACCCGCCGGAAGCATCGGCGAGATCTACATCGGAGGCGCGGGCCTGGCCAGGGGCTATCTCAACGATCCTGCATTGACCGCAGAGCGCTTCGTCAAACATCCGTTCAGTGCAGTCGCAGGTGATAGGCTTTATCGAACCGGCGACCTGGGAAGCTATCTTCCGGACGGCCAGATCGCGTTTCATGGCCGTGTGGACGACCAAGTGAAGATTCGTGGCTACCGGATCGAATTAAATGAGGTCGCCAGCGTGCTTAACCGACACCCCGCGGTTCGTGAAAGTGTGCTCGTGGCCAGCGAAAATAGCACGGGGGAGAAGCAACTGGTGGCGTACGTTGTTCCTGTGTCCACTTTCCCGCCGATCAGTGAGCTCCGGGATTTCTTGGCCAAGGAATTGCCGGACTATATGCTTCCCGCAACATTTGTAAGTCTGGACGCTCTCCCCGTCGGGCCGAGCGGAAAGGTGGGCCGCTTCGCGTTGCCCGCGCCGAGCGATGAAAACATACTGCGAGAGGAAACCTTTCTTAGCCCGCGTACGCCCGCCGAGCAGCGCGTGGCTGCCATTGTAGAGTCGCTTTTGGGCTTGGAGCGGGTTGGTATAAAAGACAACTTTTTCTACCTCGGCGGCAATTCATTGTTCGGAACACAAGTTATCGCCCGCTTGCGAGATGCTTTTAACGTGGACGTCCCGCTGTTGAGGCTATTCGATCACCCCACGGTAGCTGATCTTGCCTCAGAAGTTGAACGGCTGATGGTGGAAAAGCTCGACGCCATGAGTGAAGAGGAGGCTCAGCGGTTACTCGCCTTGAACCCCGAACAAGCCAACGCATGAGCACCCCCAACAACGGCGCTATTTCCAGAAGTACGGGAGCCAGCGCGCTAAGTCTCTATCATCTTCTGGACCCGGAGGTGCTGGGAAACCCCTATCCTCTCTTTTGCCGTCTGCGCACCGAGGATCCAGTACACTGGGATGTTTTCCTCCATACCTGGGTCGTAACCCGCTATATCGATGTGCTCGAAGTGTTGCACTCGTTTTCGGCGGAGCGCACGCATACCCCGGAAAAACTGAAGTCGATGGGACTATCGGAGATGAGTCCCATCGCCCAACTGATGGTAAAGCAGATGCTCTTCATGGATCCGCCGTCGCACACCCGGCTGCGGAGTCTGGCATCGCAAGCGTTTAGCCCCGCTCGGGTCGCGGTCTTGCGCTCACACATTCGAGAAATAGTAAACCGGCTCCTGGACGCGGTCCAGAAAGAAGGCCAGTTGGACATCATTCGTGATCTGGCTGAGCCGCTGCCCGCGATCGTGACGGCGGAGATGCTTGGTGTTCCACTGAGTGACCGGCTTCAGCTAAAAGCCTGGTCCGCTGACTTCGCGGAAATGCTGGGAAACTTTCAACACAACCCGGAACACGCTCCGCGCATGCTGCGCGCCGTGCAAGATATGACCGTCTATTTTCGAGATACCATTCGCCGCCAGAAAGATCATCCGCAAGAGGGACTGGTCCACTCCCTCATGACTGCGGAAGTGGATGGCGACCGGTTGACTGAGGAAGAAGTTGTCGCCAACAGTATCGTGACCATGGTCGGTGGCCAGGAAACTACGACTAATCTGATTGGCAACGGTGTCCTCACCATGCTGCGCAATCCTGGAGAAGTAAAAAGATTGCAGGAAGACCTCTCCTTAATTCCCTCAGCCGTAGAAGAAATGCTGCGCTATGAAAGTCCCAGCCAACACACCGGGCGGCTGGCTGCGCAGGATGTCGAGTTGGGAGGCAGATTGATAAAGAAGGGACAAGCGGTCATGGCAGTGATGGCGGCGGCAAATCGTGATCCGGAGCGCTTCTCTGATCCCGACCGTTTTGATGTTGCCCGTACGGATAACCGGCACCTCGCGTTTGGATACGCTGCTCATTTCTGTTTCGGTGCGGCGTTGGCGCGCGTGGAAGCGCAGGAAGTGTTTGGGGCCATTATTCGGCGTTTGCCTGGCCTGGAATTGCAGCCGAGCCCCCTGATCTGGCGGAATAACCTAGGGCTCAGAGGCCTTACCGCTCTGCCGATACGGTTTCAGGCGTCTCACGCCGCGTGTTGAATCAGGATTGAAAACCGGATGCAAAAGGAACCGCGCCTTTCCGAGGCCAAGCAGAGACTGCTCGAGATACAGGCGCGTGGGGGAGGCCTTACACCTTCTGCATCTGCCGCATCTGAACTGAAGTGCCGTGCGCAAGAACTCCCGGCACCCTTATCGCTTGCACAAGAGCAGGTTTGGCATCTCGACCAGACAGCGGGTCAGTTGGCGCCCCTTCACAACGAATCCATCACCATTCATCGCCGAGGCTCCTGCGACTTAGCGGCACTGGAACGAAGCTTGGCGGAAATAGTCAGGCGACACGAGATTTGGCGGACGACCTTTGAAGCCGTGGCTGGGCGCCCGATCCAGATTGTTCACCCTGCTCCTGCGACTTTCAAATTACCCGTGGCAGACCTTAGAACCCTGCCGGAAAGCGACAGGGGAAAAAAAGCTTTGGATCTGGCAACACAGGACGCCAAGAAGCCTTTTGACCTGAAACAAGGGCCGCTATTCCGAGCCCGGCTCATCACGTTGGATGACGCCGAGCACCGCTTGTATTTGACCGCCCACCAGAGCATTGTTGACGGGATCACCGTTTTCGATATCTTCCCCGCCGAGCTGACAACCCTCTACGATAGTTTCGCGTCGGGCAAGCCGTCACCTTTGCCCGAATTAGCGACTCAGTATGCAGACTTCGCCTGCTGGCAGCGGAGAAGCCTCACGGGCGATGCGATGGAGAGTCAGTTGGCATACTGGCAAGAGCAGCTCGCAGGCGAGTTGCCGACTTTGCAATGGCCGAATAAGGGCGCGCGGCCGGATCAGCAGACCCATCGCGGGGCGATGCACCCGTTCAAGCTGACCCGGGAGCTGGCTCAATCGCTCAAGGATCTGGGCCGGCGAGAAGGCGCAACTCTCTTCATGATTTTGCTCGCCGGCCTGGTGTCGTTGTTGCACCGCTACA
>PLKR01000072.1 GCA_003140655.1 Acidobacteriaceae bacterium
CCTTTCTCGACCAGCGCGAGAACTATGCCGCCGCTGCCCAATACGCCCACGGCGAAGCCCTCGACGTCTTTTGCTACCAGGGAGGCTTTGCGCTCCGCCTCGCCCCACGCTGCTCGCGCGTCACCGGCGTCGACAGCTCCCGGCCCGCGCTCGAAGTCGCTGACCGGAACGCTGCGCTGAACCACCGCGACCAGAGCCAACCTGAAATCGAGTGGATCGAAGCCAATGCCTTCGATCTGCTCAAAGACTACGCCTCCTCCGGCCAGCGCTACGACACCATCGTTCTCGATCCTCCCGCGTTCGCCAAGACGAAGCGCGACCTCGATGCCGCGCTCCGCGGTTATAAAGAACTCAACTTGCGCGCCCTGAAGATGCTCCGCCCCGGCGGCATCCTGATCACCTGTTCTTGCTCCTACCATGTCGGTCAGGCCGATTTCATTGAAATGCTGGCCGATGCCGCCCGCGACGCTCGCCGCACCCTACGCTTGGCCGAGGTTCGCGGACAAGCGAAAGACCACCCCATTCTCCTAAACATCCCTGAAACTGCCTACCTGAAGTGCATCGCAGCCATTGTAAGCCAATGAAAATAAGCAATATATATGACTTGATAATGATAGACTCATATTTTATGCTTCTTTTGTGGTTAATAGACATCTAAGGCCGTTCTGTGAACGGCACTGCCGAATTCCTAGAAACCACCCCTAAGGAGATTATTGCCATGACCGTACTTACCCGTTTTGAGCCTTTCCGTGAGTTTTCCACCCTGCAACGCATGAACCGCTTGTTCCGCGAGTCCTTCAACGACGCCGGCAGGGATGAGTCCCTTACCACCTCAAGCTTTGCCCCCGCCGTCGATGTCTACGAAGACGAGCACAACGTCACGTTGAAGATCGAAGTCCCGGGCATCGACGAGAAGGAAATTGACGTGCGCCTCGAGAACAACACCCTCACCGTGCACGGCGATCGCAAGATTGAGAAGGAAGAGAAAGAAGAGAACTACCGCCGTGTGGAGCGCCAGTACGGCAGCTTCACCCGCACCTTCACCCTGCCCACCACAGTAGATTCCGAGAAAGTTTCGGCGAACTACGACAAAGGCGTGTTGAAGATCGCTCTGCCCAAAAAGGCCGAAGCCAAACCCAAGCAGATCAAGGTCAATGTGGGCGGCCCCAAGGTGGAAAACGAGAAGACCCTCGAAGTCAAAGGGCCCAGCAAAGCCGCATAAGAGGCAGTCTTTGTATAGGAGAACTGCTTGTGGGAACCGAGTCTCTGACCCGGTCGTCGAGCGAAGCTCGACAG
Organism: Acidobacteriaceae bacterium; assembly: GCA_003140655.1. Taxonomy (GTDB): domain Bacteria; phylum Acidobacteriota; class Terriglobia; order Terriglobales; family Acidobacteriaceae; genus Sulfotelmatobacter. Next base: position 1,297 of record PLKR01000072.1, read on the forward strand.
TCTACAATCAACGGGAGGCGGCAGAAACTGGCTGCCCTCCCGTTTTGTTGTAGCGACGGCGTCCGCGCCGCCACGCTTGCAACTGGAAACCAAAAACTGAAAACTAGAAACTGGAGTTCCCCATGCCCATCCGTTGGGATAAATTCACCGTAAAAGCGCAGGAAGCGGTCCAGCGCGCGAATGACGTTGCTTCGGAACACGGCAATCCAGAGTTTCTACCGATTCACCTTCTCGCCGCCCTTCTCGAAGACAAAGAGGGCATCGTTCCCCCTGTGCTCGAAAAGATCGGCATCGGCCCGCAAGCGGTTCTCAGCGATCTCTACCGTGACATCGAGAAACTCCCAAAAGTTTCCGGAGAAGCGACGCAGGCCACGNNGTCTCCACCGAGCACCTGCTGCTCGCCATCACGCACCTCAAACAGGATGCGGCCCAGCAGATTCTCGCGCGCCACGGCGCCACGCACGACGCGATTCTCAAAGCCCTGACCGCCATCCGCGGCTCGCAAAAGGTGACCGACCAGAATCCCGAAGCGAAATACCAGGCGCTCGAACGCTATGCCCGCGACTTAACCGAGCAGGCCCGCCGCGGCAAACTCGACCCGGTCATCGGCCGCGACGAAGAGATTCGCCGTGTAGTCCAGGTTCTCTCCCGCCGCACGAAAAATAATCCCGTGCTCATCGGCGAACCGGGCGTGGGCAAGACCGCCATCGTTGAAGGCTTGGCCCAGCGAATCATTTCCGGCGACGTGCCTGAAGTACTCAAGAACAAGCGGGTGGTAGCGCTCGATCTCGGTGCCATGCTGGCCGGAGCCAAGTATCGCGGCGAATTTGAAGACCGCCTCAAGGCCGTCTTAAAGGAAATCGAAGACTCACAGGGCCAGGTCATCCTCTTCATCGACGAGCTTCATACCCTGGTCGGTGCTGGCGCCGCTGAAGGCGCTATCGACGCCTCCAACATGCTCAAGCCCGCGCTCGCTCGCGGAGAGCTGCGCGCCATCGGCGCCACCACGCTCAACGAGTACCGCAAATACATCGAAAAAGATGCTGCCCTCGAGCGGCGCTTCCAGATTGTTTTCGTCGGCGAGCCCAATGTCGAAGACACAATCGCCATTCTGCGTGGCCTGAAAGAGCGCTACGAGGTGCATCACGGAGTCCGCATCAAAGATTCCGCCATCGTCGCCGCCGCCACGCTTTCGCATCGCTACATCTCCGACCGCTTTCTGCCCGACAAGGCCATCGACCTCATCGACGAAGCCGCCGCCTCAATTCGCATCCAGATCGATTCCCTTCCCACTGACATCGATCAGCTCGAACGCCGGGCTACGCAACTCGAAATCGAAAAGCAGGCGTTGAAAAAAGAAGACGACCTCAACTCCAGGGAGCGTTTGACGGTCATCGAGAAGGAACTTGCCGGGATCCGCGAGAAATCCAACGCCCTCAAAGCCAATTGGAAAAAGGAAAAGGATCTGATCGCCCGCTCGCGCGAGCTGAAAGAAAAGATCGAGAAGCTCAAGATCGAAGAGCAGGCCGAAGAGCGCAAGGGCAACCTGCAGCGCGTCGCCGAAATCCGCTACGGGCTATTGCGGCAAGCCGAAGAAGAGTTAAGCAAACTAAGCGCCAAGATCGACGGCAAAGGCAGCGGCGCTCCGCGCATGCTCAAAGAAGAAGTGGACGAAGAAGACATCGCCCGCATCGTCTCCAAGTGGACCGGCATTCCTGTCTCGAAAATGCTCGAAGGCGAAGTGAAGAAACTGGTCACCATGGAAGATCGCCTGCGCCTGCGCGTCATTGGCCAGGACGCGGCTCTTGCGCGCGTAGCCAATGCCATCCGCCGCTCCCGCGCCGGACTCAGCGATCCCAAGCGTCCCATCGGTTCGTTCATTTTTCTCGGGCCGACCGGCGTCGGCAAAACCGAACTCGCTCGCGCCCTCGCTGAGTTCCTCTTCGACGACGAGCGCGCCCTGCTGCGCATCGACATGTCCGAATACATGGAGAAGCACTCGGTCGCTCGCTTAATCGGCGCGCCTCCGGGCTATGTCGGCTATGAAGAAGGAGGCCAGCTCACCGAGCAGGTCCGCCGCCGTCCTTACGCGGTCGTGCTGTTCGACGAAATCGAGAAGGCGCATCCGGACGTTTTCAACGTCCTGCTCCAGGTGATGGACGACGGCCGCCTCACCGATGGCAAAGGCCGCGTCGTGGATTTCAAGAACACGATTTTGATCATGACCTCGAACCTCGGCTCCAGTTATCTGCAAGCCGACCACGTGCAAACTCCGGAAGAGTTCGAGAAGGCCAGCGAACAGGTCCTGGACGCGCTGCACGGCCACTTCCGGCCCGAGTTCCTGAACCGTGTCGATGACATCATCGTCTTCAGCCCGCTCGGCAAAGAACAGTTGGTCAAGATCATCGAGCTGCGCCTGGAAGACGTGCGCCGTCTGCTGGCCGACCGCAAGATCTCGATCGAGCTCACCGACGCTGCCAAAGATCTACTGTTCACGCAGGGTTACGACCCGAACTTCGGCGCGCGCCCGCTCAAGCGCGCCATTCAAAAGCTAGTTCAGGATTCGCTCGCTCTGAAAATTTTGGATGGAGAGATCCTTCACGGCGATCACGTTGTAGTGGATGCCGACAAGAAAGCCGGCAAAATGAAAATCGAGGTCAGCAAGCGCGTGGGAGAAAAAGAGCCGGTAAAAGCGAAGCGGTAAGACAATCGGCCCCGGATTCCCACGGATTACCCACGGATAAATCTAAGAGCATTAAAGAAATCCGTGGAGATCCGTGTAATCCGTGGCCATGATTTTCGCGCCTGTGGCAAACTAACTCCATGTCCAGTCTTAGCCTCGGCAACTTCGAACTCAGCATCTTCTCCGATGGCACTTACCCGCTCGACGGCGGCGCAT
>PLKR01000279.1 GCA_003140655.1 Acidobacteriaceae bacterium
GCCTTCGGCATACCGTTCGTCCCCTGCTTCTTCGCCAGTTCGCCCATCCCGCTGGTGAGCTGTTCCTGGAAGTGGTTGTACATTTCCTGCAAGTCATCCACTTTAATCGCCACCGTCGCTCCGGACGCGCAATCCCCCTTCTTGGTCGCCGAGACACTGGCGTTCACCGTGTTGTCAGTTGCATCGGGAGTGTCCGTGAGGCGCGTGACCACGTCACCCGACGTCAAGCCACACTCCGTCCCGTTCGCGACCGCAGTGACGGCGGTGTCCACCACAAAGGTCCGGTTTGCTGGATCTAACGCAGGAGGAGCAGCCGACGCACTGGCTGATGCCGGTGCCGCGGTTGCGCCGCCCGCTTGCGCTTGCGCCTGTTGCGCGGCCAGCTGCGCTTTTACTTCCTCGGCAATCGCCTGCTTCACCTCGGGAGTCAGCGTTACCGCGGTCGAGGCTGGCGCCGCTGCTGTATCTGTGCTGCCTGCATCCGCCACCCCAGCATCCGCACTTTCCTCAGGCCTGGCCGCATAAGCTGCCTGCAGGTTCGCCGCGATCAGATAGTCCGTCAGCCAGAAGTAGGGCGCAGCATAGACAGGATAAGGGTTCCACCACCCGCCATAGTAGCCCCACCACGGCCCTCCCCAACCCCACGCTCCGATGCCCCAGGCAACCGGCACTCCCCACGGTTGGAACCCCCACCCATAAAATCCCGGGTGATACCAGAACCCTGGGTAAAAGCCGTAGTAGTTGCGTCCACCCCAGAAGTAGCCTCGATAGACGCCGACGTGCACCACGCCGCCCACTACAAAGGTACGCGAGTAAAAGGATCTCCCGCCTCGCGAAAAGTAGGCGTGCTGCACATAGCCGCCATGTCCGTAACTCACAACCCGCACGTTGTTGTGTACACTCACAACCGTACGCCCGCCGTGGAGCCCACGGTCAATGTGCATGCCGTTTCGATCGACGGACCGGATCGACCCGTTGGCACGAACGTTCGCGCGTCCTCCACCCCTCAGACTGACGTTCCTGGTTCCTGCCGGCTGATGGAAGTTGCCGCGGCCCGCCGCCGTGTTCCCGTGGCCCGCCGCTGCGCCATGGCCCGCCGTCGTGTTCCCGTGGCCCGCGGTTGTGTTCCCGTGGCCTGCCGTCGTGTTCCCGTGGCCTGCCGTCTGCGTATGCGATGGCGCCGTGTGCGTCTGCGGGGTGGAATGAGAAGGCGCCGTATGTGATGGCGCGCTCGTCTTTTTCTGACCCCACGCCAGCGCCGGAATCGCCAGACATAGCCAAAGGACTGCCCACTTCTGCAGCATCTTTTCATTTCTCAAAATCTGATTCATAACGGCCTCCTGACCATCCAAGCTTCTTACCGCCACGCTATTTCCCGGAAACACCGCTCTTCCTCAGAAGTTGCGGGCTCTGGACTTTATCTCGCATCGACATGGGGCGAAAAAACGTTATCAGAAGTTGGCTCCTCACGCAATCATTCTCTCCAGGGGCGGTAGGGTGCAGCTTGATTCCCATCCTGTGCAATTTCTTTGCGCAACGAAAGCCTGCTTCCCTCCTCCGTCCCGCTGCTGTAATCTATCCTTCTTTCTACTGGAGGAACTACGTGCGCTACCTCGACCGCCTGCAACCTCTCGCGCTCCTCGTGATGCGCCTCGCTCTTGGCGCCGTCATAGTCGATCACGGATACCACAAAGTTTTCGGCGGACTGCAGCACCACGCTCAGTTCGTCGCCAGCCTCGGACTCCCTGCCTGGACCGCCTACCTCTCTTCCTTCACTGAATTCTTTGGCGGCCTGCTCGTCCTGCTGGGCCTGTTCACTCGCGTGGCTGCTTTTGCCATCTGCATCGATCTGTCCGTAGCCATCGCCAAGGTCCACCTCCACAACGGACTGATGGGCAACGGCGGATGCGAATTCCCCCTTGCTTTGGCCACCCTCGCCTTCGCCCTCATTTTCTTCGGCGCCGGCCCCATCGCCTTCGACCACATCCGCGCCCCCGGCAGCGGCGGGAAACCCAAGTAGTGAAAAGCAAGACAGCCCGGTTTCCGCTGCGAAGTGTTCCCACCGGAACATTGGTGAGATATGTTCCGACTGGAACATTATTGAGAAACGTTCCAACTGGAACATTTTGTGCATCCAATAATGTATTGAGTTCCTAATATGTACAATACCATGCAGATGATAGGGATTGCGGGAGTTAAGGAACGTTGGAAAGATCTATGTGGGATGGACTCCGATTTCCTTCGCCAGGAACGCGAAGATATAGGTGGCCGCCCAGCGGCGGTCTTGATCTAGCCCGCGGACTTTGTTTTCATGAGACAATACTGGGGTCGCATCGTGGGTCCGCACGCGCCATAAACCTCTAACCCTGGCCTACATTCTGAGGAGAAAAATCATGAGCAAAGTCTCGTATATTCCCAAGGATTACAACTCTGTCACACCCTACCTGGTCATCAAGGGTGCTGCCCAAGCCATTGAGTATTACAAGAAAGTGTTTGGAGCGACCGAAACCGTTCGCATGAATGGCCCGGACGGCAAGGTCGGTCATGCTGAATTGAAGATCGGCAACTCGCACATCATGCTGGCTGATGAGAATCCCGCCATGGGACAGGGACACACCAGCCCCGCCACTGTGGGCGGCAGTCCGGTGAGCCTGTATGTATACCTTCCCGACGTCGACCGCGTGGTCGAGAAAGCGGCGGCCGAGGGCGCGAAAATCCTGAAGCCGGTGCAGGACCAGTTCTACGGGGACCGCAATGGCTTTATTCAAGATCCATTCGGACATCTGTGGGGCATCGCCACGCATGTGGAAGATGTGTCGCCCCAAGACATGAAAGAACGGATGAAGAAGATGATGCCGGCGGCGTAGCTTGGTTNNGAACAAGAGGCGGGGCAGCCATGCCCCGCCTTGATTTCTTAGCGCTCGTGCCACTCGTCGCGCCTGGCGCGAGGTTTTCCACCGATGTGAAAGCCTTGGTCGAGTAAGCCTGTGGCTTGTTGCTGAGCACGCTCATACGCGTCTTCCTCGCCGAACACCAACCGACCCAACTCGTCGCCCAATCGCTTGGCTTGCTGCGGATCGCTCGCTGCTCGAAAGCGTTCGGCGAGATCGAAGAAAACCTTCTCTTTCTGCTTCCGCGCTTCGATGCCGAGTTCGATGAGCTCCACCAGAATGCGGTTGTCGCTCAAGCGCTGGCTTTTTGCCATTCGCTCCACTTGTTTGGCGATGGGAGCGGGGAGCGACACGCTGCGGCGGACGTGTTTCGTGGTAGGCATGGCATCATTATACACCAGTTTGGTGCAAATGACGGCCAAGAGGGCGATCTGCGGAGACGATCGCCCTCTACCCGCGCGATGAACTAGGCTGTTATGCCCGCTTCGCGGAGCAACTCGTCTTTGTAGAGATCGCTCACTGCTCGCCTGACTGCCTGATAGCAGAGGAGGTCCGTCGCGATCTTCTTGGGGGCGTAGTCCTTGGCGACAATATGCGGGACGTACTGGTCGCAAATTGCCTTTGCGTGGTCCTTCCAGAACTGGACGGGATCCTTTTTCCAAATGATCTCGCCGGTCGTTTTGTCGGGGCCCGCCAGGAACCGGAATGCGGCAAATAGGGGATATAACCAGCCGACGGGGTACGAGTATTTCATTTCCCGGCGCAGGAATTGGGACGTCGGTATGGTCTTTCTGTATTTCTTGTTGCCCCGCTCGAATTTCTTTTCATTGTAGATCTGAACCTCGGTGATTTTGCCGAAGTAGCCCGGGTAATGGTCCGGGAACTCCATCTGCAACGTGTCGAAAAGCGTGATCAGCGTAGGCAGGATTTTGATCCACTTCTCCAACACCTGCGGTTCCTTCTTCGCATATTCCAGGAACGCATCCAAACAACGCTCCTTGTGGCCGTATGCGTTGCTCGGTTCTCCGCCCTCCGCTGCCGCGGAGAAGCTGGGGTAGTAGACCATCAGCAGAGTCACGATCTGTTGGGCGTCGACGCCACCGTTCTGACCCTCGTGCCAAGAAATTTCGGGAAAGTAGGATTCATGCTCCAGTGCTTGCTTCAGCGCCTCGAAGTGATTGCGAGCGTCCGCCAGCGATTTCTTCTTTACCTGCACGCTGGTGTTTCTCGCCTCTTTGATGTCGTTGAGCAGGTCGAGCATTTCCCCGGCAGGGACCGACGCGCCTTTCATCTGCGGAATCAGCACCTGCATGTTCACGAAGGTCTCCGCCAAGCGCGGCTGGGCCACCTGATCATCCAACCCTTCGCGCCAGACGTTGATCCTTGCGTTCGTGTTTCCGCCATCCAGAAGTCCGAAGAATTTTTTTTCCTCTTCGGTCTCGTCTAAGAAGAGCCTCACCCGCTGAGAACGATTGTCGTAGTCGATCTCCTTCGCTAGAACTGTGACCCCGCGGTTGAGAAGGTGAAAGTCCTTCCAGTCGTCATCAAGAGTATCCCTGATTGCCTTTGAGACTTCGGAGGTTAGGTTAGGCTCCCTGGGGTTTGGGCCTAGCCCGAAGTCATGTGGATACTGATCCAGGGAGACGACTATCTCTTTGCGGGCGACGCGGCTGCCTGGATCCTCCAGATCCCGCAATGAGTGGACTCGAAACCAATCGGTGCATTTTTTCAGTGTATCTAGTTGCATGTGCGTTTTCCTTTCGCCTAAGTAGGCTGAAATGTTTCGGACTGTCGAACGAGCGAGCAGTCGCTTGGAGATCCCGTATGGGATTACCAACGCACAAGAATGGATGGGAAGCTACGGAAGAGAGGAGTACAGCCTTTAGAACTGTCCCGCAAGAACCTTTCGGTTGCTTGCCCTTCCAGCAGCTCGGCGTCCACCGAGTGCAGCACATATGCTCCCACAAGGCGCGGCGCAATGCAATAGGAAACTCGTGCCATCCCGCCGGACCGTCGTTTGTCTACTGCCTAATCCTCGGGTTCGCCACGGAATACAGCACGTCCGTCAGAAAAT
>PLKR01000001.1:0-2050 GCA_003140655.1 Acidobacteriaceae bacterium
CCTCGCATCACCAGATCGAAGTTCTTTTCAAATGTTTTGCGCGCGCCTTGCGTTTCGCGGTCTCGCGCGACAAACGCCTGCGTAGCGTGCTCCCCAGCACGAAAGGTCTGCTATGAAATACGGGCCGCTGATAATCATTCATGTTCTCCAACAACGGAGGCTGCGGGGAACGTCACGCTCCTCGACTACGGCGCGGGCAACGTCCCGTCCGTCCAGCGCGCCCTGCAGCGCCTCGACGTGACCTCTGAACGAGCATCCACGCCCGCGCAAATCGCCGCCGCCAAAGTTTTGATTCTCCCCGGCGTCGGACACTACGCCGCGCTAATCCGCGCACTCGACGAAAATTCTCTGCGCCAGCCCGTGCTCGAAAAAATAAATTCCGGCATCCCGTTTCTTGGAATCTGCCTGGGACTGCAAGCGCTTTACGATTCCAGCGACGAAGCCCCGGAACTCACGGGCCTGCAACTTTTCCCCGGCCGNNCGCACATGGGCTGGAACACGCTGCAATTACAACGCGAATCGCCGTTGCTCGATGGCATTTCCGGCAAAGATTATTTTTATTTCGCGCATTCCTATGCCGCCACGCCGTCCAATACAAAATCCGCATCTCCCGCCGTGGCCATGAGTTATCACGGCGAAGAGTTCATTGCCGCGATCGAATACAAGAATATCTGCGCCGTGCAATTCCATCCCGAAAAAAGCGGCGCGCTCGGCGCCCGCCTGCTCGCCAACTTCTTGAGGGCCGCCGCGTGAGTTTAGCTCACCGCATCATTCCCTGCCTCGATACCGACGGCGCCCGCGTCGTCAAGGGTGTCAATTTCGTTGGCCTCCGGGATGCCGGCGATCCCGTGGTGCTTGCCGCGCGCTACAACGCCGAAGGCGCCGACGAACTCGTGGTCCTGGACATCGCCGCCGCCCGCGACCGCCGGCCCACATTTCTCGAAACCATTCGCCGAGTAGCCGCAGAACTCGCAATTCCGCTGACGGCAGGCGGTGGTATCCGTTCCCTCGAGGATGCCCGCTCCGTAATTCGCGCTGGCGCCGACAAAGTCACCGTCAACACTGCCGCCGTCGAGCGCCCCGAATTGCTTAGCGAACTGTCCGCCGAATTCGGCGCGCAAGCGGTAGTCATCGCCATCGACGCTAAATTTAAAACCGATCACTGGGACGTGATGGTTCGCGGTGGACGCGAGTCCGCCGCGATGAATGCGCTCGATTGGGCGCAACGCGCGGTAGAAAACGGCGCGGGAGAAATCTTGGTGACCTCTGTTGACCGCGACGGCACGCAAAGCGGCTTCGATATACCGCTCACCTCTGCCATCGCCACAGCCGTCAACGTGCCGGTAATCGCCTCTGGCGGCGCGAAGCTTCCGCAACATTTCGCGGAAGTTTTTCAGCGAGGCCAAGCCGACGCCGCCTTAGCCGCATCCATCTTCCACGACAGCATTCAATCCATCCGAGAACTAAAACAGTTCCTCGCCGAGCAACAAATCGAGGTGCGCTACCCGTGCTGATTCCCTGCATCGATCTGCAAGACGGCCAAGCTGTGCAATTGATCCACGGAAAAAAGCGCGAACTAGCCGTCCCTGATGTATTCGCCCAGCTGGACGCTTTCAAGAATTACAAATGGCTGCACATCATCGATCTCGACGCCGCTAAAGGTACAGGCTCCAACGAACAATTGGTCCGCGAACTCTGTCAAAAAGCTCGCAAAAAATACAAAATGAAAGTCCGCATCGGTGGCGGTATTCGCACGGTCGCACGCGCGCAAAAAATCGCGGGTTTTGGGCCTGACCAGATCATCCTGGGAAGCGCGGCCTTCAAGGAGGGTAAAATCGCTAAACAATTCCTGCGCGCGTTAACCACCAAACTAAATCCGAAGCAGATCGTAATCGCGCTGGACACCGCAAGGTCGCACATAACCATTCACGGCTGGCAAAAAAACCTGAAATTATCCGCCGAAGCGGTTATGCCCCAATTGGAGCCCTACTGCTGCGCTTTCCTCTGCACTGATGTCGATCGCGAAGGCACCATGACGGGCGCGAATCTA
>PLKR01000001.1:2097-2874 GCA_003140655.1 Acidobacteriaceae bacterium
TTGGCATGGCCATGTACAAAAACCGTCTGTGCTAATCCCAGAAACACTATCGGATATACGCGTTCGCGATATATTCCTCGACCATCCGCTGCGTATTAAAATACGATCCATTCACCGCGATGGCATGCTGCATAATCTCGATAAACTTTCTCCGCTCGTTATAAAACGCCGGCAAAATCGCGCTCTCCACAAGCGACGCCGTCAACGGTGCTCCCTGCAAANNGCCTTCATTCCGCTGGTTCCCGAAGCCTCCAAAGGGAACTGCGGCGTGTTCAGCCACAAATCCACTCCCGCGGTCATCTTCCAGCCCACATCCATATTGTAATTGTCCAAAAAGACGGTTGGCACGGCCTTGCGCAACGCCTTCTTCGCCTGAAAAATTCTGCGAATCAAATCCTTTCCGCTGCCGTCGTTCGGATGCGCTTTTCCCGCGTACACAATCTGAAACTTTCCCACATGCTTGGCGATCTGCCGCAAGCGATCCAGATCGCTCAACAATAAATCCGCCCGCTTGTAAGCGGTAGCCCGCCGCGCAAATCCAATAGTGAAAACTTCCGGATCCAGCTTGATCCCTGTTTTCTTGCGTACCAAATCAAAAAGCTCATGCTTGGCGAGCAAATGCGCCGTCCACACCTCTTCCGGCGGTACGGCGAGCAACCCGCGCAGACTGTAATTGTCCTCACGCCAATCCGGCACATAGCGATCAAACAACTGCGCGAAGGCCGGCGCCGTCCATGTCCCCGCATGCACTCCGTTGGTGATGGCCTCGATGGCCAC
>PLKR01000337.1 GCA_003140655.1 Acidobacteriaceae bacterium
TATTCGGCCGGTGCGGTGCTCTACGAAATGGCTACTGGTAAGCGTCCTTTTCAAGGAAAAGTCCCGACCGCCATCTCGGAAGCCATACTGCACACGGAACCAGTCTCCCCGCGCCAGTTGAGTCCGACAATTTCGTCGGCCCTCGAATCAGTCATTTTGAAGTGTCTGGAAAAAAAACCCGCAACCCGCTATCAGACGGCGCGAGAGTTGTCCGCCGACCTCCGACGAGTGCGAACACCGAGCGCCGACATCAGTGCTGGCGCGAAGCCGGCCAGCGTTCGCGCCCGCTGGGTGCTGATTACTTCGCTGATGGCGATACTGGGAGTCGCGGCGCCAATTTCCTTTCTTAAGGTCCGTGCCTGGCAGGCGCGCACGAAGGCCACGAGTCAAATTCCCAGCATTAAGTCTTTGGCGGTGCTGCCGCTGGAAAATCTGTCGCGTGATCCAGAACAGGAGTACTTCGCGGATGGGATGACTGATGAGTTGACAACTGAGTTGGCACACATCAGTGCTTTGCGGGTTGTCTCGCGCACCTCTGCCATGCGTTATAAACGGACTACCAAGACGCTGCCGCAAATTGCGCGAGAGCTGCAGGTCGACGGTGTGATTGAGGGTTCGGTGCTGCGTTCAGATGGGTCCGTCCGTATCAACACCCAATTAGTGCAGGCGGACCCGGACAGGGAACTGTGGGCGCACAGTTATCAACGCGAGTTGAAGGACGTTCTGCAGTTGCAGGGTGAACTGGCGCATGACATCGCGGAGCAGATCAAAATCAAAATCACGCCTCAGGAGGAACTGCGTTTAGCGATCACTCGAACCGTCGACCCCGGTTCCCATGAGGCCTATCTCAGGGGTCTTTACCACTTGAATAAGGGGACGGAGGAGAATTACCGGGACGCCAGGAACGACTTCGAGGAGGCCATTGCACTTGATCCCAACTATGCACCAGCCTACGCGGGGTTAGCGGACTATTTTTGGGCCACGGACGAATTGCCGCCGCGCACGGCAATGCCATGGGCCAGGGAAAACGTTCTAAAAGCGCTGGCGCTCGACGACGGCTTGGCGGATGCCCACAAAGCATTAGCGAGTATCAAATTCTACGGCGATTGGGATTGGGTTGCTGCAGAGAACGAGTTCAAGCGCGCTCTCGCATTGAATCCAAGCTATTCCGAAGGCCACCGCATGTATTCCCTGTATCTGTCGGCATTGGGGCGGGAAGAGGATGCTTTCGCCGAGATACAAACCGCCCAGCGGCTGGATCCTCTTTCACTTGCAACCAGCGTGACCGCTGGATGGATCTCTTATTACGCCCGTCAATATGATCGTGCCCTGCAACAATGCCGGGGCGTGCTTGAACTAGACCCCAATTGGAGCGGGGCCCACGAGTGTCTTGGTGATGTTTACACAGCGAAGGGAAACTTCCCGCAGGCGATCGCCGAGGCCAAGCATGCAGCAACCGATTACGGTCATGATCCGATGCGTCTTGCCGGATTGGGCCGCATTTACGCGCTGGCCGGGAGGGAATCGGATGCGCGCAAGATCCTCGCCGAGCTGAACCAGGCTTCGAAAACCAAATACATAGCGCCATATTTCTTCGCCATCATTGAAGGCGCACTGGGAGAAAAAGACCAGGCGTTCGCCTGGCTGGAAAAAGGGCTCAACGGCCGCGATCCTTACCTCGCCCGGTTGAGAGTTGACGTTGCAATGGATCCGTTGCGGTCTGATGCGCGCTTTAAGCTACTACTGCAGCGTGTAGGCCTTGGGGATTAGAGTCTCTTGCTTCGCTACTCAAAACATGGCACTTCGACCACAACCGTATTGCTCGCCCTGCCGTGAACCAACAGGAAATTCCAGTGAGGAGGGTTACAGGGCACTGGTCCGGGTGGGACTGAAACCCGCGGAAGAATAGCATTTACGTCTTTCGAGAAAATGTCATTGTCGTTCAGAAATTGCAGCAGCGCTCCGTCGTTTTCCACCTGTTGCTTCGCGCCCGTGGTCCGCGCCCGCAGGATCGCCGTCTCCGGCCATTTATGGCTGGTGTCGTTCAGTTGCCAAACTCTCAGCACATCAAGCGTTTCCCCGTTGATCGGCAGCGTGATCCAAGTAGGAGCGTCTGGCTTTTTCTTGTGTTCCATGGCAACCTCCCTGCACTTACGCTGCGGTTCTACACCTTTTGCTTACGCAGAGTCAAATGGTGGTCTCGATCTGCGGCATGCAGGGCGACGAGATGCCAGGAGGAGCCCTGTACATTCGACAATCCCTTACGGAAACGCAGTGGCGTGGTTGCGGGCGAGCATGAAAGCGATCGCAATGCACACGATCTTCTGGATTGATACTCCCGCTCAAGTTCCGATTAGCGCGCTGCTCATAGAAGTGCCCCGGCCCGCACGAGATCGCACGGCGAGATCTTCTCCTTGATGAATTACCAGCGATGAACGCCGTAGTGTTGACCGAACTGATCAACTACCCGATGGCGGCTATGCGGAAGTAATCCAGAAAAAAATTGAGTGGCTCTCTCTCACCGGCTGTTATCGTTTGCTGCGCTCCGTTTCCACGGCCTCGGCTGCGGAAAGTTTTCGATCTCGGTGTGGCTCGGTGCGTAGGGCACCCGTATGCAGTTCACAACCTTCCCCGATCGCTGCCCCACAAGTTGGGCAAGGCACGGATAACATCTGTTTCAGAGTGAGTTCCTTGCTTTTCACCACCACATGATGAGCCTCTCCGCAGCCGGAAAAATGCTCAATATTGCTCATTTTTAAACACGTTGGTCACGCGGCAGGTTTCATTTTGCGTTTGCCAGCGGTGGCTACCAATTCTGAGCAAAAGTGAACATCTTTACTGGTCACCATTCCGCTAAAATGCTGGTGGGTGTATTTCAAACACTGGAAGAAGGCTTTTGGTGCCACCAACTAGATCGGCCAAGAAAACGTTCGATTTCGACCCAAAGGAATTCCTTGCCACCATCGGCGAGGGTAGGAAAGCCGTGGCCTCTCCCAAGAAACAAACAATCTTCACGCAGGGGGACGCGGCTGACACAATCTTCTACATCCAGGAAGGCAAGGTTCGACTCACTGTCGTATCCAAGATTGGCAAGGAAGCAACCCTGGGCATATTGGGCAAGGGAGAGTTTTTCGGAGAAGGTAGCTTGGCTGGACAGCCTTTACGCATGGGGTCTGCAACCGCAATGACGGACTGCCAACTTCTGCAAATTGACAAGAAGGCCATGACGCTTGCGCTCCACCGAGAACACAGGTTCTCGGATATGTTCGTAGCCTATCTGCTGACACGGAACATTCGATACGAAGAGGATTTGGTTGACCAACTCTTCAATTCCAGCGAAAAGAGGCTGGCTCGGATTCTTCTACTGCTTGCACACTTCGGCAAGGAAGGTGCACCCGAGACTGTAATCCCTAAGATCAGCCAGGAGACCCTCGCGGAGATGGTAGGCACAACCCGGTCGCGGGTCAGTTTCTTCATGAATAGGTTCAGAAAGTTAGGCTTCCTTGACTATGGCGAGAGCGGGCTGCAAGTTCATAGTTCACTTCTAAGTATCGTTCTCCACGACTAGCTTCCGCGCGGAAATCCCATCAGCTCTAAAGACAGCGCCTCTGGGGTCAAATCCAATTGGATACGGGCTCCGTGTCGATCGGTGAGCTTAGCTGCTAATTTTGGGGAAGATAACGATTGGAAAGAAGGTGGTTCAAAGGGCAGTTCTCTGTGTAGTTCTCCATGAATCGTTCGAATGCCAGATCCCGAGAAGGCGACTGTTCATTCCCCATCCGCGATTTCTGGCGCCGAACAACGTATACTCGCGACATACCCTGATTTCGCCTGAAGAGATAAGAGAATGCCAGACGAAGAGTGGATCAAGACACTCGAAGACGGCAGAAAAGTGAAATTCATCTACCAAGAACTGCCGGAGGACGCGGCATTTATCGCCGCTCAGCTTGCAGGTAATGAGGTTGTCTATTCTGTCGTATTAGCCAAAGCAGGGAACCCGCTTAGTCGTGAAGATGTTGAAAGTCATTTCGAGGGCGAGCTTTCGAAGAAGTAATAACCACTCGGTCACAAAAGAATGGTGTTTCACAGGATTTCCCGTATTGAGTAATCGGCTGGCAGTTTGGAAAACTGCCCCGCATTGCGAAACGGAAAGTCTACAAAACAATTACAATCGCCCGCGCCAAGGCTGCCTCCTCAAAAGCTCGATTCGCCCGACCCGCCAAGAAGAAAGCCTCCCGCGAGGCTGAACTCAATTGTGAAACGATGTGTCTCCGCTTACAAGTCCTTCTCGTCAATTGCCGATTGAGGAGTGTCGGCCTGCCAACAGCCCGACTCGTCCCGTGACCTGCCGGGAAGACAGAGATGCGGCTGCGTTTGCCCCAAGCTTTCCTTCATGACGCAGTGCCGGCTTCGCACTCAGTACAAAGTGAACGGTCGCCAACAGGAATTGCACCCCGTCGGACTTGGTCACGAGGGCATCTACGGACTTCAAAGCACCGTCGGGCAATTCCAGGTGGTCGGTCAGCATGACAATGGGAACCGTCGGCCGCACCTGCTTGATCTCAGCCGCGATGACTGAGCCATCCAAAAGGCCCAAGTGGTACTCGAGCACAATCGCATCCACGGGCCGCGACATGAAAAGCCGTAAACCATCGTGACCATTAGTAGCGGTTACCAGCTCGTATCCGTTTTCCTCCAACAAACTCAGTTGGGCTGGATTCCGGTGTATACACAGTAGAGTGCTGTTGGTCCCCATGCGGATCATGTATATAGCCAGGCTTGCCACAATTCTGTTCAAAATTGCTCATCCAAGGGGTCGGAGGAAAGAACGGGCGGTCAAAAACCAGTACTCTCAAAAGCCACGGGAGAGCCGAATATATTCTCAGGCCGTGATTCTGGTTTCGTGGAACCGAGGGGGTTTCACCGCAGATTCGAGTGATCAGCGGCAACAAGCGCCTGGGCAACCGTGCGCATGTTGCCGGCGATCCGTAATTTTCGACGAGCTAATACGACATCGTTCTGTCTCGTCGCTGCACTGGAAAGAACTCAGATTACTGCGGGTCGTTGTCGTTCTCAGCTTGAAGTGTCTTCTTGCTGTCTGTTCGACCGCTTTCAGCAGCGGTGACTCTCTTGACCGCTTTCCCTCGTGTCATGCCTGTTCTCCGCGAACCTTCAGCCCACTTTATGCCAGCCGAAGGTTTGCCTTGCGTAGTCTCGTGGTTCGTCTCCCCGCCACCCTCTGGTTTGACTCCGAGTTTACCAGCCGTCTGCGCATCAAGCTGTCCGGTGACTGGCAGATTTTCGGCTTTCTGAAATCCGCGAATGCTCGCCCGAGTTCGGAAACCGAAGACGCCATCGACCTCCGCGCGGTAGTGTCCTTTACCCCGCAGAGTTTGCTGCATCTTCTTGACATCGCTCCGATGCCTGGCCGCCGGTAGTTCTTTGTTCCGGTTGGCTTCCGAAGCGAGCGGTATCGGGAGTGGTCCGGAGATCCCTGTCGTCAGGAATATGAAGACAATCCCAGCCCATACAGCTTTGCCGGCTAAGAACATTCCTTCTCCTCGATGGTTCGGTTTGATGTCAAATACCCGTTCGGACAGTGATAAGACTGCTGTCGCTGTAACTTTTGCCGCACGAACTAGCGATTATCCGCTACAACTATCGGTCGGTTGAGTATGTCCGCGGCCTGAGTAAGCGTCAGGTCATCGGCTACTCGGTGGAAGTCCCGATGGTTTTCCCTCTTCTGCACACCAATCGTCGCGAACAGGAGAGCTTTCCCTGTCATCTCCAAACTCAGGGTAGTCATGTCCCAATGGCCAGGGACAACTTCTGCCTGCCTAACCTCAAAGTGGCCTCCCTTGTCCAAGTGTCCCAGCAGGCCGAATCCGAATTTCACGGTCTGCGTGAGATGACCATCAAACCCAGCCAGTCGCTGCTGTTTGCAGTCGACCCACATCTCGCCTTCCATGTCATGGAAAACGCGGGCCTCCAGGGAGGGCGCGTGAAAATTCGGGTTTGGTCTGAAGCTCAGCTTTACCAAGTTTCCGTCACCACCCGCGTAGCTGAACACAAATGCATCAGGCAGCATCTTGAACAGCCGTCTCCCCTGTAGGGTCTCCGCATCAAGGGCTCGCCGCAATTTTTGTTGCGCACTTGGACTGATCGTTAACTCCCGCACGCGCTGGTCCTCTTCCAACTGTTGTTTCGCGGTAAGCGGGCGGTCGTTAATAGATAGGAGTCGACTGAGAGAACCTTCTTTGGTCTCAACAATTTCCTCGACCTGTTTCTTCCCATATTGTTCTTTTTCTAATCGGTACATCCAGTTGGTGTGGTCATCTTGGAAGGTTAGTTCGTTAGTCACTACTCGTTGCGCGAGGTCGTTGGCCGACACCTGGCTGCTGGGAACGGACTGAGGACGCGCGGATACACCGAGCAGGATGATAATCAGTGTAAGCGGTACGGCGCTGCGTATCAGTCTCACAGCCAATGACGACGCCAGCGCATGGCACGTTTTGAACCAGCTCTGCATCTCGTCATTGCTCCAATGCGACAACGCTGCCCACGGTCGAACGTTAGTGTCGCCCGCGGATGGGTTCCTCGCAGTTTCGATCATGAACGAAGTGCACCCAAAAAGCTGGTCAAAATCGCGCACTTTCCCCAACTGTTCACCGGGATGCGGCGATCATCGTGGCATGCTCTTCAGTACATTCGGCGCCAAACTATTTGGGAGTTTCACGCCGGTTTGCGTCGTCCTGCACCGACTTCGTCGTAGCCGACTTGTCGATGGTCGACTTGGTGGGTAGACCACATGCAGACGGGGGATTTGTCATCTGCCTGGCGAATACACGGTAGCTCGGCCCGTCCGGCCACAACGTCGACCAGTATCCCGACCGGGTCAGCAAAGGTTTGTGTCGGACGATGGTCTGGTTGACCAGAATCTTCACTCCACATTCGAGATTGTTCTTCGGCTGGAGAATGGTTTTGGCCGGATCGTTCGCCTTTAGCGCACGGTCCACTTGCCAATTGAAATCGCAGCCATACCGCTTCTGGTCTGCGTATGCAAGCTGCAACAGTCCTTCACTGCGCATGGCCATTGCGACTTCCGGATCGCTGTGACGGACGCTCGTGTTCGGATTCAGGCCGGCTTCAGCCCCTGCAAGCGCCTGGAAGAAATACGCCCAAAATGTGCGTTTGTCTGTTGTGCCCATCTCGTAAAATCGTGGGCAGAATCGACGCACGTCCCGGGGAACCTGCGAAGAAAGCATTTCGGGCGGCAGCGCCTCCTCGATGATCTGGTCCCATTGTGGATTCCACGGCGTCCCACCGAGTTCGACCTTCTTCACGTCGATAGGGGTTGGCGGGGCCGGTTGGATGGCCTGCGCGGGCGAAGGTGTAGTTATTCCCATGCAAAATGCGAGACTCACGGTTAACAACGACGCCTTCAGCGCAGAGATACTCATGTTTACCATCCTCCGCTACGAATCGATCCGTACGTTGCCACCCGTCTCCTGACTGCTCTGCTTCAGGTCTGACCGCGAAGATCGGGATCTATCTTGGCTCAACACACCGCCTGTCCGGAAGGGACGAGGCAATCGGCGAACCCATAACGCCTGCCGTGTCCTGCATGCGGGCGCGGCCTCGGGAGTCATGCCGCCTTGCGGGTTTTGGTCACTGTCTTTCGCGCGGTGCGTGGCTTTTTTCAAGCTCGTGCCGCAGTTTTTCTCGCTTTGGGTGCGGCTTCAACCGGAAATCGCAATTCCAGTTGGGGCTGCTTCGCAGTGCGATCGTGGCTATGGTTCACCGGAATCGCCTTACTTGTCATGGCCAGAGTGTGGCAGAACTAGCTTCTTCCAAGCTGTCCAATTTTGGCCACTCGGTGAATAATTTATGGGCCGCTTATGCGGCTGCCACGAAGAGGTGGCGGGTGGGAAAGAGTTTGTCGGCCAAAACGTCAACGGCACGCCAGAAGTGGTTCTCGTGGAAGTAAGGTGGCGTGCCGCGGTCCGCGGTTCCGCGAGCCGAATCTCCGGTTGACCGCATAACTAGTCGAAACAATCTGAAGAAATGAGCAATTTTGTACAGCCACATAGTAGTGGAGACACTAATATGCTCACTTGCTCAGCGCGGCGCCTAAAAAGACGGACAGCCCTTTGAGGCAGATTTGCGTTCGTGTCGACCGGGTTGGCATACTTTAAGGAGAAAAACATGAAAAAGCTGATGACAATTTGTTTTGCCGTGGCCCTGCTAACCTTCGGAGTGGCCTCGGCTCAGGACAGCATGCAGAATGACAACATGAAGGCTGATGCCTCCAAGAAAGCGATTCAGGTTACAGGCAAAATTAGCGATGACGGCAAGATGTTTGTGAACGACAAGGACAACAAGAGTTGGACCATCACCAACCCGGACACAGTAAAAGGACACGAGGGGCACCACGTCACCCTGACAGCACACGTTTATGCGGACAAGAACCAAGTCCACGTCATGTCGCTCACGATGGCGAAGTAGAAACAGGATGTGGAAGTATTCGGCCGATCAGCCGCGCCAGCGAGCGAAATGGTGATCGGTTTCTGGGTCGCAATCGAGCGCCCGCCAACTGGGCGTGGGCGAGGCTGCGTTTTCTTTGCGACTGGCCCCCGTCCCCACAAGTAATGACCTGCCAGACAGGCCTGAGATGTCAGCCAGGACGGCGGAAAGAAGTTGATCAAAATGGATTTCCTCAGATATCGGCACGTTTTCATAGTCTTGTTGCTGGCTGCGCTCGCGGGTTGCACTCAACAACAAAGCTCGCAGGACTTGAAGGAGCAAACCGCGCAAGCAACGGCGGAGGTGAAACGCGATGCCAAGGCTGTGGCGGCAGGGATCAGCGAAGGCTGGAGCCGCGACAAGCCACTCGATTTGAACACTGCCACAAAAGACCAGTTGCTGAACCTGCCGGGCGTGACTGCTGCGGAAGCAGACCGATTGATTGCGGGACGTCCCTATAACGAACCCGGCGAAGTGGTGACGCGGCGCATCATGCCGAAGACCGAGTATGACAAAATTGCAGATCGGGTCACCGCCAAGAAATGACAGTCCAAGCAATGGCGGAATTGACCCCTCGGTTCTCGATTGCCTAGGGATAGTGCGCTACACGGACTTTCCAGGACGGGGGCGCAATGAAGGAATTGCCCGTTCCAAAGCCGTTTCGCCGTAACGCACCCAACGTGGAGTCGCACGGGGCGTCAGCGCCAGCATGTTGGNNTTGGACAAGTGACATAAGGACGGATGCAAATCCGCGACCAGCTTGATGAATGCTGTGAGTGGCACAGCGAGCAGCAAGCCCATCACACCCCACAACCAGCCCCAGAAGAGAATCCCAACCGTCGCCGCCACCGGTCCGATACTCACGCGATTGGCAATGAATTTCGGAATAAGAAGATTCGCGGATACAACATGCAGGAAGAGAATGGTCAGAGTGATGACAATATATGGTTCAGGTGTGTTGAACTGAAGGAGCGCCGCTGCTAAAGGAAGCGCAAGCGAAGCGATCAGTCCGAGGAACGGCAGCAGATTTAACAGCCCGCTGGCGATTCCGAGAGGTATGGCGCCTTTCACGCCAACCCTCCACAAAACCAGCGTGGTCGCCATGGCCATCACGGAGCCGACGATAAGGTTGCCGACTACGAAACCGCGAATCATCTGATTCAGGTTCGCGATGAACCGGGCAGCGTCTATCCTGGAACTGAAGAGGCCGTTCGTTCGGATGGTCATTTGGTCCTTGGTGCAGAGCATGAAAAACGTTAGAAATGGAACCACGCCGGCAATAATCAGCGCCCCCCACACAGATCCCACACCGCGCACCAGATAATCAGGCCAGTTTGGCGATTCCTGCAACCGGACCTCGGGGACTTTCTTGGTAGGATGAACGTCGTTCGTAAGGTTTCCGGCACTTTCCTGAAGGTTTTGGATCTTCCGGCTAACCGGCTCAATGGTTTGCTGAATTTTCGAGGCGTACACCGGAAGTTCTTCCGCAAAGCTCATTGCTCTTCCGTAAAGCACGTAACCCAGCACCCCGATTAGGCCCATGCCTGCGAGAACAATGCTCGCCGCGGCCACACCACGCGGCAGATGCAGTTTCTCCAGTTTGACTACCACGGGGTCAAACAGAATCGCGAGAAATCCTGCCAGGACAACCGTGATGCAAATCGAGCTCGCGTAGTAGCCGAACACTGTCAGCACGCCGGCCACCAATATGAAGAGCAGAATCGCGATTCTGCTGAGCAGCTTATCGGATGGCGAGGTCGAAGACGGCAGCGCTACTTCTACCACCCGCACCTGACTTTGTTCGGCAATCGCACTCTTATTCGTAACCTGATCGGGCATAGGTTTTCTGCTCATCCCAACTAAGACTATTCAAGAAAGAACAGCCCCGTGCCATTAGCACTTTCACCTAGCGAGTGGCCGGGCCACTTCCACGCCGTAGGGAATGGGGCTGGCTAAACTCTCCTGAGCGATGGCTGGTGGACCCTCACACGACCGTCATCATCCCATTTGACTTCCGCGTCATCTTCGTTTGCTCGCTCAACTGTGCCGAATTCTCCAGTCGGCTTTCCGAAGGTGCCCAACCCCTCAACGCGATCTCCGGGGGTCAATTCCTGCTCGCCTGCAGCGGGCTGGGCGAGCGACGGCCTCTTGGCGCGGTCCGAGTCAGGAGTCGCCCCGGGATGCGACAGAGGCGGTTGGGGAGCTTTAGGCAGCTTGGGTATCGAATTGCGGGTAATATGAGCCATATTCCATTGTCTCTTTCCAAGAGACATAGAAGAGCGCCCTTGACTGCGACTGTTCGTCTCTCGATGAGTACAGCATAGGCTTGGCACCAATGGTTCGCCTGGTCCAAACTGCACAGTTCTGACAATTAGTTCGGCGAACCGGCGAAACTGGGCTTCGCCTGATTGGATACGTGCGTGATCGAAAACTCAGGCATAGAATGTCAACCAACCGGGGTAGGAAGAACGAGGGCCTAGGACTTGCACCGATTCAGATCGCGCTTAACATATCTTATCTCCACGTGTGCTTTTCAGTTGTTAACGATGGCAGCGGTTGCCCAGTCGGTCCCTCCGGAACTGGTGAATGGGCTCAAATGGCGCCTTATCGGCCCGTTCCGCGGCGGACGTGCAGTAGCTGTGGCTGGCATTCCGGGCGACTCGACAACGTTTTATTTTGGCTCAGTGAATGGCGGCATCTGGAAAACAACCGATGCCGGAGTTGTCTGGACGCCGATCTTCGACGGCCAGCCGGTGGCCTCGATCGGTGCTCTTGCCGTGGCTCCCTCCGATCCTAAAATTATTTATGCCGGAACCGGCGAAACCGATATTCGAGAGGATCTCTCTTCCGGTAACGGGCTCTACAGATCCACCGATGGCGGCGCAACATGGAATCACATCGGATTGGAAGACACGCGACAGATCAGCCGTATTGTGATCGATCCGCAAGATCCAAACGTCGTTTATGTCGGCGCTCTGGGGCACGCTTATGGTCCGAATGAACAGCGCGGCGTTTACAAATCCATAGACGGTGGAGCGCATTGGGCGCGGGTTCTCGATCTGGGGTCCGAAATCGGCATTTCAGATCTTGCGATGTGTGCTTCTTCCCCGCAGCTGTTGTTTGCCGGCGCATGGCGCACGCGGCGCCCTCCGTGGAGTTCGTATGCTCCTATCGATGGACCTGGTGGCGGCCTTTACCGTTCTGAGGATGCCGGCAAAACGTGGGCTCGTCTCGACGGAAACGGACTCCCCGAAGGCGATTGGGGACGGGTTGGCGTCGACATTGCGCCAGACGGCAAGCGCGTGTATGCGCTCATCGAGACAAGCAAACCCGAGGCGAACAAATCCGGCCTTTATCGCTCCGATGATGGAGGCAACACCTGGGTGCTGGCCAATGCCGATCCCCGTCTTACCAGCCGGGCATGGTACTTCAATCGCATCACCATCGATCCGCACCATCCCGATGTGATCTACATGCCGAATGTCGCACTCTATCGATCTGAGGATGGCGGGAAGACAATTTCGGTCGTCCGTGGCGCGCCGGGCGGAGATGATTATCACGAGCTCTGGATTGACCCGAAGAATTCCGCCAGCATGATTCTTGCAACAGACCAGGGAACCACGATCAGCCTCAATCGGGGCCAAACGTGGAGCACTTGGTATAACCAGCCTACGGCGCAGTTCTATCATGTCACCACCGACAACCAGTTTCCCTACGTCGTGTACGGCACACAGCAGGATAGCGGCTCCGCCGCCGTTCTAAGCCGTACCGACCACGCTCAAATCACGCCGCGGGACTGGTTTACTGCGGGCCCAAGCGAGAGCGGATACATCGTGGTCGATCCGAAGGATTCCGGCATCATTTATGTGAGTGGGACTTACGGTACGGTTACGCGCTTCAACAAACGGACTGGCCTGAGCCAAGACATCACTCCATGGCCCGCAATTGGGTGGGACACGGAGATCCATGAGCGCAAATATCGGGACCCTTGGACTCCGGTGCTGGTTCTTTCCCCGGTAGAACCAACAACGCTTTATCTCGGAACGCAATACGTGACGAAGACTGTCGATGGCGGTCTGCACTGGGAGACCATCAGCCCCGATCTCACCGGATCAGCCCACGATGCGCATGACGCAAACGATAAGAAAGCGCAAGATCCGCCAACCATCGAGAAGGCGAAACGCGCCGGTTATGGGGTGGTGTTCACAATCGCGCCATCGCCCCTCAACCGCGATCTGATTTGGGCGGGAAGCGACACCGGACTGATTCATTTGACCCGCGAAGGCGGAAAGAACTGGAAAGATGTCACCCCGCCGGGATTGAACGACTGGAGCAAGATTTCGCTGATTGAAGCTTCGCACTTTGATCCTGCCGTCGCCTACGCGGCCGTCGATCGCGGACGCCTCGACGATCAGACGCCCTACATCTATCGAACGCGTGACTACGGAGCAACCTGGCAACTGGTCACAAGCGGCATTACTGCTCCCGCATTCTTGCGCGCCGTTCGCGAAGACCCGCAGAGCCAAGGGCTCCTCTTCGCCGGAACCGAATTTGGCGTTTTCGTATCGTTGGACGATGGGGACCACTGGCAGTCTTTGCAATTGAATCTGCCGGTCACTGGTGTCCGCGATCTCAAGATTCAGGGCGATGACCTGGTGATTGCCACGTTTGGCCGCGCTTTCTGGATTCTCGATAACATCACGCCGCTTCGCCAGGTGCTGGAGGCGAAAAGGGCGGGTGGTCCGTGGCTTTACCGTCCGGCCACAGCGGTTCGCATCGATAACGACTCCTTTTCAGGAACGCCGCTTCCGCCCGAGGAACCGACGGCAGAGAATCCTCCTAGTGGCGCGATGATGGATTATTTCCTTCCGTTTCCGGCGAACAGCGTTCGACTGGAAATTCTCGATGCACAACACAACCTCGTCCGAACCTTTTCTTCAAATGATCGTTCTTCAGAGGATCATTCTTCACAGGATCAGGGAACCGGGAAGCATCAGCCGCTTCCCGTCGCCGAGCGCTGGTTTTCCAAGCCTGAAGTCCTCGAGAAGACTGCTGGAATGCACCGTTTCGTCTGGAACCTGACATGGGGCAGCTCCGGCGGCCCGAGCGCGGACGAAGCTGCCGAGTACCGCAATCCGAGCGGACCGAAGGCCGTACCGGGAATCTATCAGGTCCGCCTGACGGTCGATGGAAAGGCGCAAAACCAGTCATTGAAAGTGGTCATCGACCCGCGCTCGCCCGCGACTCCCGATGCACTCACGCAGCAGTTGCAGTTGGGCCAGCAGATCTTTGGCGAAACCATCGAAGCGCGCCGCGCGCTGGCCGAGATCAACTCAGTTCAAACACAACTGGCCGATATTCAACAGAAGCTGGGGCGGCAACAGCTGGGAGCCCAAAGCGCACAGCTCAAGCCGGCGCTGGCGGAAGCTCAATCCGGAATCGGCAGGATTCTAACGAATAAGGAACACACAGCAGCGGAGGGTTCCGGGCTGCAGGATGCCTACACCGGCCTGACATCAGCGCTGCGAGTGGTTGAAGGCGGAGATCGTGTCGTGCCTTCGCAGGCGATAGCGGTTTACAGAGAATCAAGCCAACAGGTAAAAGCCCGCATCGCAGAGTGGATCCAATTCAAGCAAACGAAATTGGCTCAACTCAACCAGCAACTGCGTGAGGCCAACTTTGCTCCCATCGCGATCGCTAAAATCGAGCAGCAGGTAGAATTCTTGATATCGCGCTAGACCGTGCATGATTGTTCTCAGCATCGGCTGAACGGGTTAGATTGCGGAGTTAGTTATTCGTATCGCGGTTGAAGCATACTTTGTTGCGCTGGCATCGATGCCTCAGAAGCATGGTGGTGTGAATGGACTTACGATACTTGTGTTATCTCGGCGGGTCGGCGAAGTGGGAAGTCTGACGGTGACAGCAGGGGCGCGGGCCGCACACCTCTAGCTCAACGCGCCTTCTTTGAGACACGAGCCACCAACTCGTCCAATCTCGAAAGCAGAAGCTTTAGGATGGAAGACTCGTTCGACTTTCTGTAGCCGAGGACCAGATCGACGGTTGGGGTANNCGTCGACACTATTAAGGAAAGTCCCATGGTGACGTGGTCCGCCTCGTGAGCGGGCGTGATATTGACTCCGGACCGCTTCAGGTAATTGTCGATGATCTTACGCAGTACAGGAGCCGTGCCGGACACGGCCACGAATGTCTCGCCTACTAGATCCCTCGGACTGACGGTTTTGAGCGCAGCGAGATGATGGTCACTAGGCAAGATCACCATCAGAGGCTCCTTCACAAGAAGACAAAACGCTAACCCTGGCACTCCTTTTTCTCGTCGAAGAAAAGCTGCATCGATTTTTCCTTTCGAAAGGCCGTCCGCGAGCTGCGGGGAGGATTGACTCGATATCATCACGTCGATGTTAGGCAGCTCATCTCGCAAGATCCGCAAGGCTTCGGGCATCCATGTCAATTCGTGTCCGGTCAGAAAGCCCATGGTGAAGCACGGCTTGGCGGGATGAGCGACCCGGCGCGCAGCTTCAGCAGCTGCGTCAACCTGCGATAGGATCGCGCGGGCCTGATCCAGGAAGGCTAGGCCCGCCGGTGTCAGGTCGATGCCGCGAGCCCTTCGAGTCAGGAGTTGGGCGCCCACCTTGTCCTCAAGATCTCGAATCTGCCGACTAAGGGAAGGTTGTGACGTATGCAGCCTTTGCTCTGCTGCCACCGTCAGGCTCCCTGCCTCCGCGACTGCGACGAAATAGCGAAGATGTCTTAATTCCATTTCCCACTCCCATGCTTGCGAGGCATTGCTGCCAGCTTAACAAAGTATCGTGCAAAGGCGCTACTACTCTGCCAACTGCGTAATCCAATGTGGTGATTGGGATGCCTTGGGCGAGCAAGAAGATTTGGCTCATGCCTGATGAGCATATGTCTAATTCAAGGAGATGGACAATGTCAAAGAAATTGGAAGGAAAGATTGCACTCATTACGGGGGGCTCGCGCGGCATTGGCGCTGCAATCGCTAAGCGTCTGGCCGCGGACGGAGCGAAGGTGGCCATTACATACACGAAAGGTGCTGACGCGGCCGCGTCGGTCGTCAAGGAGATTGAACGCGCCGGCGGAAAGGCGATCGCGATTCAGGCGGACGCCGCGGATGCCGACGCCGGCAAAGCCGCGGTCGAAAAGACCGTCGCGACATTCGGGCGGCTCGACGTCCTTGTGAACAATGCCGGCACAGCGATTCCGAAAGCGTTCGAGGAGACCACGCTGGAAGAGATGGATCGCGTGCTCGATATCAACATCCGCGGGGTATTCGTTGCGACCCAGGCGGCGCTGAAGCACATGACTGCCGGTGGTCGCATCATAATGATCGGTTCAGCCGTGGGTGAGCGTGTCCAAACGCCCGGGCTTGTGCCCTACTCGGCCACGAAGGGAGCCGTGAAGATATTTACCCAGGGGCTGTCCAGAGAGGTCGGGAGCCGGGGCATCACGGTAAACAACGTGCAGCCGGGTCCGATTGACACGGATTTGAATCCCGCCGCGGGCGAGTGGGCGGTGCCGCAGAAGGCCGTTACAGCACTCAACCGCTACGGGCACGTTGATGAGGTAGCTGCGCTGGTGGCGTTTGTCGCGGGCGCGGAGTCCTCGTACATTACCGGGGCGAATCTTACGGTGGATGGCGGAATGAATGCCTGAATCGGCGCATGCACTCGGTCCATGGGCCTGAAGAGATGTATTCGCGCGGACATGGTTGAGAGCGGGCACCTGGCGGCGTCGGCTCTCCTTCGGCTCCAGGTGGCGCAACCGTATTATCCGTTAAACTGACAGGACGAGAGAGGACAATGACTACACTCCAAAACAAAACTGCGCTCGTGACAGGCGCGTCAAGAGGAATCGGCCGCGCTACAGCGGCGGCACTTGCTAGGGCCGGGGCACACGTCCTGGTTCACTACGGCCGCTCCGGTCAGGAAGCGGAATCCCTGGTCTCTGAGATCCTAACGAGAGGCGGACGCGCAAAAGCGATCTCGGCGGATCTGGGAACGCCGAACGGTGCTGCGCTGCTAGCAAAACAGGTGCGCTCAATCGTCGGCGATCGATTGGATGTGCTTGTGCTCAACGCCGGAATCAGCAAGGCGGCACGCATCGCGGATTACACGGTAGAGGATTTTGACAATCTCTTTGCAACGAACGTCCGAAGCCCATTCTTCCTGGTGCAGCAACTCTTGCCAGTCCTTGGTGAGCGCTCAAACATCGTTCTCATCTCTTCCGCTGTAGCTCGTACGGTGGTGGGCAAGCCCGGTTTGGAAAACCCTTCAATTCTTGCTTATGCCTCTACCAAAGGAGCAATTGAGACTCTGGTCAAACACTGGGCCGCCATTCTCGGGCCAAGTGGCATACGCGTAAATGCTGTCGCACCAGGAGTAATCGACACGGATATGTCGAATTTTACGAAGACAGAAGCGGGCCGCGAGGTCACGTTGGGGATGCAGGCATTGAAGCGGATCGGCAAACCTGAAGACATCGCCGACGTAGTCGCTTTTGTGGCATCTGATGGTGCGCGCTGGATCACAGGAGCGAGCATTCCAGTCGATGGCGGCTCGAAGCTGTAACTAGTACCGCGAGGAGCGCAATGGAGACAAAGACGAGCAAAGGCAAGGAGATCAGAATTCCCGGGCCTGACCATCCCATCACGATTTCTCCGGCTGTGGGCAAGGTACGTGTAACGGTTGCCGGGAGGATAGTCGCTGAATCGACGCAAGCGCTCCGATTGGAGGAGAAGGGATATCCGCCTGTTTACTACTTACCGCGCAACGATGCTGACATGTCACTGCTCGTTCGTTCCTCTCAGTGGCCGCATCAAATGCGCCCTGGAACCGGTCGGTCTCATTGAGCAGCAGGAACATGACAGCAAACAACGGGTGTAGCATGCGCTAATCTCCTATGTCTAGTACCTCCATCGACTATATAGTATACTGCGGAAGGTTCGGCTGAATACCACTTTCGTGGGCGTTAGCGAGAGACTGGGAGGAGTCCCGTGATCCTTTTCCTTCAGAAGACCTGGTTCCTGTGGTGGATCTTCGCGACCTTGGTCGTTTTGCGATGGTTCCACCTGTTCTCGTCTCACATTCACGAGAAGGTCCTCGAAGCAACCGAGTCGGCTAAAGAGGAAGCCTCTACGACTTCAAAACAAATTCCCTCGGGAACCGCAACCCCTGGTTTTCTCGGAGGGTCATCTGGCCCCTGGAGTATTTATTGAATTCACATTCGGCNNGCAGGCAGCTACCAAGTAAACTGCGCCCCGAGGCGGATATGGCGCGAGATCTGCCAGAGGTTTGGTTGCCCATACATGCCGTTCAGAACCATTCCGGCGGACGACGCTTGGGCGCTGTATCCGGTTTCGGCGGCCTGGTAAAAAGCTGCACCGTTGAAAATGCTCTGTCCGTTTGGCAACAACACCGAACCGAGGTAGTTCGAGTTGAATCCTTCCCAGTACGAAGTGACTGAGTGNNTTGTTCACCTTGACGGAGTGTTGCAGGTTGAAATCGGTCTGGGTGTACCACGGTGTGCGGCGCGCGTAGGGATTGCCGAACGTAATGTTTCCGGACGCGTCCTGATTTACGTTGACCCAGTTGCCACGGCCGAAGATGTAGGTGGCTTCGAGCACGGCTGGTGTGCTTGCGCCATCGGGGTTGGCTAGGCCCACGTCGGTAAACGAACTCATCGGGCTGCCGGAGTAAGCGACCTGGAAGAGTCCGAAGGTGGTGGTGTTGTTTCTGTAGTTGCCGCGCCAGGGCATGGCGTAGTAAGCGTAGGTCTTGAACGCGTTGGGACGGTCGGTGGGCAGAGGCCCATCAGTGGACCTGCCGTTAGCGCCGAAGTAGTAAAACGGCTCATCGAACGAACGGGTGGTATCGGGCGAGTTGCGTCCGGTGATGCCGCCGTCGCTTTGGTCGGTGGTGGTGAGGCCGGCATAGTTGCCCCATAGGCGACTGTAGGTATAGCTGAACATTCCAGACCAGCCCCTGGCCTGCGACTTGGTCAGCCGGAATTCCAAACCATCGTAGTCGCGGATGGCCACCGGGTTGTTGGGGCAACCGGTGCAGGTGCCGAACGGCGTGGCAGGATTGCCGTTAAAGGCGGCTGTGCCGGGACCGTAGGCATCGCCTAGCGAGGTGAGGTAACTGGCATAGCCATTCAGTGTCTTATTTACGCCCTGGCCGGGATTGACGACGGTATAGATTTCGAAGGCGCTGGGATCGGCCAACGAAGCGTCCTCGATGACGTGATCCAGGCGGCGGCGATCATAGCGGGCTTCGAAGGCCCAATCCTTGTTGATCTGGTAATCCCATCCGCCGACGTACTCGTGCTGGCGATAGGGCTTGAGGCCGGGGGCGACTGGCTCCTCGGGACGGAAGTTGACGTTTTCAACCAGCGAAACGCCACTGTTATCGGTGAGAGATAACGGAGTTACGCCGCCGACAAAGTTGGCTGGCGAGGTGGAGACGCCTGTGGGGCAAGCGCGGTCCGTAGAGTTGAAGGCGACAGTAGAGGTGAGATCAGCGTTGGTGAAGGTGCCGGCCGAATCTGGACCGAACGGGTAGTAGCAATTCTCGAATCCCTGCGCGCCCCACGAGGACTGGGCCAGCAGCAGCTTCATCACGTCGTTGGTGACGCCAAAGCTGCCAAAGATCTTCATTTTGCCGTCGCGCGATCCCCATGCAGCTCCCACGCGAGGAGCAATCTTGTCGGCCCATGAGAAGCTGATGGTCTTGATATCGGCAATCCCGATTCCCGGAGGGGCGGGCAGGTTTTCTTTTTCGAAACGGATACCGAGATTCAGGGTGAGACCGTGTCCGATGGTCCAGGCATCCTGCACGAATAAGGCATGGTTCTGGTCCGTGGCGGGCACGAGTGCGCCAGAGCCATTTTTCAGCACGGTGGCGAAGTCATTGATAATTACATAACCGTACTCACCGGCGCAGCCACCCCATTCCGGCGACAGAGTAGCGCAGTTGTCGGCCCCGTTTACGGTGTTTTGATTGGCGTGGTAGTTGCCGGCACCGATATACATATCCACTAAAGGAACGTTGCCGTGCTGATTGATCACGTTGGAGAGTTTGTTGAATTGATAGCCGGCCTTGATGTTATGGGTCCCGAACCAGCCGCTCTTAAAGAACGCCACGTCCTGGTTGAACTGGTAGTGCTTGCTGGCATTGACCTCAGTGTACTGTTGATCAAAGGGATCGGTGGTGGTGCTAGTAGGAAGCTGCAAAGCGGCCGGCAGGGGGACGCTCGGAGTACATGGCTGAGGCGTGCAGTTAGCAAGTGCGCCCACGCCATTGGTTTGCCAACTAAGGTCTACACCCGTGGTGGGCCAACCAGCGTCGTGATAGTTATTGAAGAAGTAGCCGAAGCGGGTAGTAGAGACGATTTTAGGAGTCAGGGTGATATCAGCGCCAACGTTGTAAGTAGCGTTGGGGTTGGAGAAACCGAGACCGTGGGAATACTGAGTGATAGGGCTATTAATTCCGGTTAGTGTGGTCGTACCTAAGATGAGCCCGCTGTTGGGCAAGCCAGTAGTGGAGTCGGGCGCCGGCAAGCTGTCTCCGCTCTCGCGCTGGTACTGGTACAGCCACGAACCGAAGACGCGGATCTTCTGCGTTAGGACGGCGTCGAGGCGGGCGGTGCTGAAGTAGGTCTGTTGGTCCTGAGTAAAGTGCTGGATGCCAAGGCCGAGAGGAATATTGATCGGGTTTACGCTGTTAGTGAAATCGACATTTCTAGCCAGGGAATTGTACTGCGGCGCAAAACCAAAAAAGAAGAACAAGCGGTCTTTCATGATGGGCCCGCCAACCGTGAAACCGGGCTGAATGATGCGGTAATGGTCTCTTTCTGGCTGATAGGTCTGGGCATTGTCGTCGAAGCCGGGGCCACTTGCACTGGCGCCGAAGGGTGCGCCGTTGGGATTGTAACGCAGGCCGGCGTTCGCGCTGCCGTTCAACGGATCGCCTTCATAGCTGGCGAAAAAAGATCCGTGATAAGCGTTCTGGCCCTTCTTCATAACGACGTTGACTACGCCGCCCAAGGCGCCGCCATGCTCCGCCTCGATTCCTGAACTCTTGACCTGGACTTCCTGAATGAACTGGAAGGGGACGTTGGCGCCGGAAGCGCCGCCGGAGATGTTTTCCGTGTCCTGGCCTTCGACGAGATACTGGTTCTCCGAATCCGCCCCTCCCCCTACGGAGAAGCCGACGTTATTTCCATTACCAGCGCTGCCCGGCAGGGAACCGCCGGAGTTGCCGGTCATGCCGGCCGATCCGCCCATAAGAGGTTCATTGCGAGCCATGGGGGAGAATTGAATGACCGACTGGAAGGAGTAGCCATGCGGTGTGTTGTCAAGGATGTCTTGCGTGACATTGGTCTGGTTCGTGTTTGTGGTGACGTCAATCACGGGCGCCTGACTATTTACTTCGACCACAGTGCCGGCTGCCCCTACGGAAAGAGCCAGATCCAGCGTGGGAAGGTGCCCCACTTCGATCGCGATACCTTCGCGCTTCAATTCAGAAAATCCCGAGGCCTTTACCACCACGGTGTACGTGCCCGGCGGTAGGTTGGCGAAGCGGTAGTAGCCGCTGCCGTCGGTTTCCAAGTTCTTCGCTCCTCCGAGCGAGGTGCCGGTCAGAACCACTGATGCTTTGGCAACCACTGCGCCGGTTGGATCTTTAATGGTTCCCTGCAATCCGCCGGTGGTCTCTTGTGCGAAAAGATTGGCAACCAGCAACAAGCTGGACAGCGCCAAGGACAGAACTGCTATCAGCACGAGTAGTCTGCTCGATGTCTTGAATCGCATTGATTTATCTCTTTTCATTGAAATTCGCCGGATCAGTCCCGGAAATCGAGGACTTTTCCGCCCACGTACGACATCCTCAATAGCACTCGGAGGACCATAAACTTCGCCGGTTTGAGCACCAACCAACGGGCATGGTGAAATCGGGAATGAGCGTACAAGCGCCGTCAACAGACAGACGTGATTAGCGAATTCGTGCAAAGGGTTGGAGTGGCTGAGTTGACGATGGAATCTACCAAACCACAGAGTTCGGCGGTAACTGTCTACAAAAAACCGGATTGCGGCGAGACGGGAATCGCTTGACGTTGCGATGATTAACATACATACTGGTTGGTATGTTGGCGGCACGCAAGAATCCGAAACGCAGAACGAGTAAGTTTCGCGATGCTGAGCGCACGCGGGAGCGCTTGCTGCAGGCGGCATCCCGCGAGATCTACAGAGCGGGTTTCCAGAGTGCCAGTCTGGACACAATTCTGGCCGCAGCTGGGGTCACCAAGGGCGCGCTGTACTACCACTTCGACAGCAAGGAAGCCTTGGGATATGCGGTAGTGGATGAGGTCATCGCCCCCGACCTCCGCCGCACNNTGGTTGCGTCCTCTAGAGAGCGGCAAGGACCCTATCGACACTTTGATCGGCGTTGTTCAAAACATACCGGTTCGGCCCGCGGTTGTGCGGGGTGGCTGTCCCCTGAACAATCTGGCGCAGGAAATGTCTCCTCTTCATGCGGGGTTCCGGAGGCGACTGGCGGCGGTCTTCGATGGCTGGCGGGAGGCCATTGCCTCCATTTTGCGGCGGGGCCAGGCCGAGCGAAGCGTTCGCCGCCACGTGGAACCCGATGACGCCGCCGGCTTGCTGATCGCGATGGTCGAAGGCTATGGCTCTCTAGCAAAGAATGCACAGGATCCGAAGGTGATGAAAGCGGGGATCAGAAACATCGTGGGCTGGTTGCGGTCTTTGCGCTCGCCGGGCAACCGCAGGAGGAGCTGATCGCATCGTTGTAGGGGTAGGTCGATATTGTTGCATACCGACCGGTTTGTAGGTTCAGAGCGAGTTCGCGTCGACTGCAGGCACGTCGAGGAGAGAGTGAACGGAAGAACTAACGACAGACTGCGGCGAGATCTACTCAACACGGAGGAAAATGATGAACCGAAAAAGATTGCAGGCGGTTGCCTCTCTAAGCTTTGTACTAATTCTTAGTTTGGGTGTGGCCTGGCGGGTACGGGCGGAGGATCGCCCAACGACGTATTCGAGCATGGCGCCGGTCGAGCAATACCTCATGACGGATCGCAATGCGGAGATCGCCCTGGCGAGAAGCGCGGCTCCAGAGGCGATATCGCGGGACGCAACGATTCTGGTGCTCGGACGCCATGGATACGAAACTGCCGTCGAAGGCAAGAACGGGTTCGTGTGCGCCGTGGAGCGGGCGTGGATGGGCCCATTCGATGGTAATTTTGCTGTAAATTTTTGGAACCCAAACATTCGAGGCCCGCTGTGCTTTAACCCGCCGGCCGCGCGATCCGTTTTGCCAATTACGTACAAGAGGACCGAGATGATTCTGGCCGGGAAATCGAAAGCGCAGATCATTGATGCTCTCAAAGCCGCCTACGAGAACAAAGAACTGCCGCCTCTGGAGCCTGGAGCCATGAGCTACATGATGTCAAAAGACCAGTACCTTACCGATCATGGGGACCACCGCTGGATGGCTCACCTGATGTTTTATACCCCGCTCATGGACGGTGCTGTCTGGGGTGCAGATGTGCCCAAGTCTCCCGTTATGCTGAATCCACAGTTCAGCGGCGCTCCGGAACCCATAGATGTGTTCATGGTTCCCGCCGGCAGGTGGTCGGATGGAACGGCTGCGCCGGTAATGTAGGACACCACCATGAACACTCTGGTGAACACTCTGAAGATAGGTCCAGCTGGCCACGCGATGTCGAGTCTAGAGGGCGCTAGCGATGCTCTCGTTGGCCGCGCAGCGCAGCATTCGCGTGCAGCCTTGGTCATGGCACGCGACGCGGGAGAACCGGCAGCGAGCTCGACGGAGACTTTCGCCGGGTTGCGGGCGCTGGCGAAGCCACAGTCTCTCCGGGTCGCCATCAAAGTCCGGGGAAAAATTCTCTTTATCAATCTGGGCGACGTGGTCGCCGTTCAGGCTAAGGGCAAATGCGTGTCGCTTCGGCAGAACGCGAGTTCCTATCTGCTACGCGAGTCTATTTCGGTGGTGGCAGAAAGGCTCGAAAGCCATGGATTCATCCGCATCCACCGATCTGTGCTGGTGAATGCCTCGTTTGTGGAAGAAATCTGGCCGCTTTCGACTGGAGAATATTGTCTTCGAGTCAAGGGCGGGAAAGAATACACGGTGACCCGCACTTACAAGAAAAATCTCCAATCGCTCGCGGAATTCTGGATCGGCACGGGCGCGTTTTTCCCCAGTTGAACCCGGTAGCCTATCGGTTAAGGTACCCACGGGAAGAGACGGTCGGAAGATGCCCGCACGCTTGCGCCAACAGGTTGCCAGCTTCTGCGATTTTGAACCACCCCGCGCGGCAATGCCAGCGGCTCTGCAACAACGTCGGCGCTACAGAGCCGATCGCATTCCGCGAGCGGCCCGGCCATTTGGCTAAGGGACGGTCGCCCCGCTGTCATCACTGACCATGAGACTTGAGACGTTCACCGGCTCGAAGTCCGCTAGGGTGAGACTAGTCAGGCACGAAAGATCGTTGTCGTTCCAGCGAGCGTCTGGCGTACCGATTAACCCACCGCTATCTCCGTTGTCGGCCAGGATGATTCCATAATTTCGGAACGCGGTGATGATAACGGCTGCTTGCGGACTGGTGGAGGCGCAAGTGGGAGTCGCGGCTGAAGCTTTTAGCCGATAGATCTCGCCCGCGGCTCCGGACATGGTGCAGCTTGCGGGAGGAGAAGATTGCGAAATCAGCGATTCCACGGGAATGGCATCGCCTCCCGTAGCCGTGCAACTCCCCACGCCCGCTGTCTCCGTAGCAGGCCAGACCCAGTAGTTCAACATATGGTTGAGCGTGAATCGAATGGGATGCTGAATCGTACCGCTCGGTGCGCTCGGAGTGCCTGTGCCGATTACCTCGTCGGCATTGGCGAGAAGCGGCGCAACCGGAAGTCCTGCGGCATCGGATGTTCCGTTCCCCTGCGGTGTCAGGTTATTCGAAGCTACATCGGGCCACAACGCGTTCGAGGAATCGGTCCAGGGACCACCTTCATATATTCCCTGCCACATTTCGTAAAGGGCAGGATCGTTTCCATTGCCTGCCTCCAGGTAGACCAGGACGTGTCTGTCTCCCGTCGAGTTGCTGGTGCCTTCCACTGGCGCATTCGCGGGTATTGGACCAGTGGTGAAGTAGGACTGATACAAGGTGGTTGTAACCGATACGTCCGCCTGGTTGTAAGGAACTTCGATGGCTGGTATTCCGTTGGGAAAAGGAGCGTTCGAATTGTTTCCAAAGAATGGCTTGACGGTCGCTGACAAATAGCCGCTGTACATCGGCGCTGCGGGGGAAGTATCCACAGGCAAGTTTGTCGTGGCTGCGTCCACTCGATGGTGAAAGATAGAAGTTGACGGAAAGATGCTTGCGAGGAATGCATTATTCCCGTCGATAGCGATGCTGATGTTCTGAGTCGCCTGCGCGCTCGTCGAGTCCGTAACCACAAATTCGGGCGTGTAGGTTCCCTGACCGCCGATCAGTGAGCTGCTGACGTTCCCCGTAGTTGCGCTGAGAGACATCCCCTCGGGCAATGGAGGAAAGTTGGAGCTCGTGCTTACCGAATATGTATATGGTGGAGAGCCGCCACTGGTGACGATTGTGCAACCTGCATAAGCCGCGCCTTGTGTTCCCCCGGGGCACGAAGTGGTTACGATCGCCAATGGACCACCGGACGCTGCTACAGTAACCGTCGCCGTGGATGCGGTTGACCCGTTGGCATTGGTCGCAGTCAGCCTGTAGGTGGTCGTCGCGGATGGGCTCACCTCCGTCGAACCACTGGCGGATGTGGAAGTGAATGTTCCCGGGGTGATGGCAATACTCGTTGCTCCCATCGTCGCCCAACTTAGCATGCTGCTCGAACCCGAAGAGATAGTTGTGGGGCTGGCTGTGAAGGAACTGATCGTCGGTTTGCCTGAAATACTCAATGTAACGGTTACTGTAGACGTAGAGGAGCCGTTGGCATTGGTCGCAGTCAGCGTGTAGGTGGTCGTCGCCGTTGGGCTCATGCTCGTTGAGCCGCTTGCCGATGTGGACGTAAATGTCCCCGGCGTAATGGCAATACTCGTTGCTCCCGTTGCCGTCCAACTGAGTGTGCTGCTTGTACCGGAGTCTATGCTTGTCGGATTCGCCGTGAAGGAAGTGATCGCTGGTGCAGCGCCCGTTCCAGAGGACGACTTAGATGAAGTCGCCGCACCGCAACCCGCCAGTCCGGCACAGGCAAACAGTGACAGGACCAGGGCGCAAACCCCCAGTCCCGAACGGTTGAATCCCGGCGAGCTCCGCTCATTCCCGTAAGACGAGTTCGTTGAGTCCATGCGCGACCCCAGGCAAACTCAGTCTATTGCGCAGGCAGTCGCAGCAGTAGCTCTCCGTGGTCCTAGCCCTTACGCCCACTCTGCCTAAGTTCTCTAATCAGGTGATGTGTGTAATTCGACGTAGCACCATTGAGACGGTTCAGCCGGACGGCAGCGGCGCGGCCAATATCTCATGGATCCATCGGTGGGATTGTCGGCAAGACGCTATCCAGAAACAAGCCTATGGGAAGCGCCAGAATCGCTTTCCAAGATGCCGACAATGCCTGCTCTGTACCTACTGAATCCTGGCCTGTTTATCAGAGAATCGTTGTGTCCAGCGACTCCATAAAAAATGCGACAGCAACCAGCCACGGTAGGAGCCGTTTGGAAGCCTCTGAGGGATCGGATGAAGATGGAGAAGCGATAAACCGGCCGGCTCGGTTCATATGTAGGAAACTGCGGGAGGCTTCTCCACCTCGGACATGTTAACTGATGTATCCGGCCCATGGTTTCTTATGTACGGGTGTTCCGCTAACAGCTAACCCCGGGTTAGTCAGACAACTGGAAGCTATCCAGAAACGCTCTTGCGCCACGAGTGGATTAGTCCCCGGTTGGTCAGCAAACCGGAAATAGTCTGGAACCTCGGCCAATCA
>PLKR01000231.1:0-3549 GCA_003140655.1 Acidobacteriaceae bacterium
CGCCATGCCGCGCCTGGTGGTAGCCAAAGTACAGCATGAGCGCAACCACGAAACCGACCACGACGAGTACAAGAGGACTACGTTTCACGGCAACTCTCCATTCGCGATCTTCTCTTTGAAATCAGTCTTCTGAAATCAGCTCCTCGAACAGGTTCCCATGAACCAGTGACCGTCTTACCAAGATCACAAAGCAAAGCGGTTCAGGAACGAAAGCCAATTCGAAATTAAGGTAAAGCGGCCGATCACAAGCAACACTCCGAGGCCGATCAGCAGAGCGCCGGAGGCCACTTCCAGCGCGTGCATGTGCGAGCGGAAGCGGCTGTAGAACTTCAGGAAACGCTCCATTAAAAGCGACGTGAGCAAAAACGGCACGGCTAGCCCAAGCGAATAGACCGCCAGCAACAGGATCCCCTTCACCAGCGTATCTTGTTCTCCGGCGATGGTCAGGATCGCCGACAGAATCGGACCCAGGCACGGAGTCCAGCCGAAAGCAAATGCGAAACCGATGACGAACGCGCCGACCGGAGTGCTGCTCCCTTTCACACTGTGCAGACGAGCGTCCGTATAGAAGGCTTTGATCTTGAAAATGCCAGTCAGGTGCAATCCGAAAAGAATGATGATGACGCCCGCTACCCTGGCCAGCGTGTGTTTGTAAATCCCGAGCACCTGGCCGATTTCGGTCGCTGCCGCGCCCAGCGCGATAAAAACGACGCTGAAGCCCAGGATGAACCCGATGGAGTTGACCATCACCCGCCGCATGAGTTGAGCCTGTGGCGCCTTGAGTTCTTCCAGGCCGGCACCGGAGATCAGGGAAAGGTAGCCGGGCACCAGCGGCAGAACGCAGGGCGAGAGAAAGGAAATCAGGCCGGCGAAAAACGCGGCAATTGGCAGAGGGAGGCTCGACATGCGTCTTTATTGTACCCGCCGGAGTTGTTCTCCGTAAGCAATCAGACGATTGGAACGGTGTTTAGTTGCAGGGGCGGCCGATTTCCGGTTTAGCGCGATTTCGCTGGCGCTTGAGCCGGCGGGGCGCCGGAAGGCTCACCCAACTCGGCTGCAGATCCCGAGACCATCTTGCGCAGAAACCCGAAGGGCATGGAGGCGGTCAGCACGACGCGGTCACCCGCCTGCTTTATCTGGAGGCTATCGAAAAGCGCTTTTACATCGGCATCGGTGCCGTGGGTTCCTACGGAAGTCTCGGCTGCGTGGCTCAGGGCGATGAAGATGTTGACTTTGTCGGTGATGGCGCGCGCCTCATCGGGAGACTGGGTGAAGGCTTCGGCGCGAAGGTGAACCGCTTGCGCCATCGGATGGAGCGGGTTGAGAGAGCTTCCGGAAACGACGATGGTCGCGGGGCTGGTGAAGACCGTGTTCCAACCGCCAGCTTCCGGCCAGGAGGGATCAATGCGCGCTACCACCCATGCCAGACTGGCCAACTGAACGTGTTTGTAGTATTGCCGCAACAGCGATGGGCCTCCGAACGGAGAAGCCAGCCGCCTGGAGCGGTCGATTATTCCTTGAATGACCACGGGGTCGTCATGATTGGAGGCGGCCACCGAATCGGCGCTCAGCACGGCGACGCGTAATGATCTGCCTTCCACAAGAATCGTGAAGATTTCGACCGAGTGATAGTTCTCGACCGATTGGGCGATCTGTCGCAGATAGGAAGTAAGCCGCCCGCCGTGAAATTTTCCTTCGAGCACTTCGGAGAATCGTACTTCGGGAGCGGAGCCGCCAGTTCCGCCGCCGGGCCATTTCGCGGGGTAATGAATGGCGAAGGCAGCCTTATCGAGGTCGCGCTCGAACTGAAAGCCGGTGGCGCTGATGAAGCGCTCATATTCGGGATCGTGGCTGACGGCGGGCAGTTCTTGGCCCGAGTTCGCTTTGCGTGCCGCACTGAGGTTGAGATAGAAAAATGCGTCCCCCCCGGGCAACAAACGGGCGGGTTCCGGCGGAGCGTGCTTTCGCAGTTGGACGGCGAGGGTTACCGCCGCGGCAATGACTACGACTGCCAGGGCGATGGGGAAGGTGCGCCTAATTCGCATGGAATGCGGTCAGGGCTGCCATAATAACATTGTTGCAGTGAACTGGTGCCTGTTCGGGGANNCCCGGATTGCGGTTGTGATAACTTAACTAATTGTCCCGGACATCTGGAAGGGATCAAAGGGTCTACTTGTGCCCGGAAGGGTACTTGTGCCCGAAACGCTGGCGTAGCTCAGTCGGTAGAGCATCGGTTTTGTAAACCGAGGGTCGGGGGTTCGAATCCCTTCGCCAGCTCCAGGAAACGAAATTCAGGAAACGAATTTTCGGCAGGCGGCGAACTCTTAGGTGGCGCAACAGGTTTTTCCAACGCACTTCATTCGGATCTTTTCCGGCGTGCAGTGATCTTCGCGCGATGATTCTTAAGCGCGATTCTTGGTTTCCCTGGGTTGCGAAAATCTGGTTTGCGAAAGCTTGTTTGGTGGGCCAGAAGTTGAAGTGTGCTGCCTCGGTCTGCGGATTCGGGATTGCGCACTGGATGAAGCGCAACGGCTGCATCGCCCGGCGGTTTTTGCACAGGTGGGTGAGTGGTTAAAGCCAACAGACTGTAAATCTGTCCCTCCTAGCGAGGTACGAAGGTTCGAATCCTTCCCTGTGCACCAGAATTTGTTGTGCCAGTTTCGAGTGCACCAGGAATTATGAGTCGCTTGGCAATGGCTTTGATTGCGTACCTGGTTTTGGGTGCGCTGGCGTTTGCCACGCTGAGTGATCAGCGGATTCGGTTGCTGACGCTGCTAATTCTGGCGATGTTCGCGTTCAAGAGCTGGGTGCGGCGCAAGGACGTGATACACCCGGATGGCGACCGCGAATCGGAGTGAGTGGGCGGCGGCTGGTGGTAGTTTCGGGCCGATGTAGCTCAGTTGGTAGAGCACTCCCTTGGTAAGGGAGAGGTCACCAGTTCAATCCTGGTCATCGGCTCCAGAGATTTGTGAGAGAGCGTCGAGGCAGTAAGGGCGGGAGTAACTCAGTGGTAGAGTCACAGCCTTCCAAGCTGTTGGTCGCGGGTTCGATTCCCGTCTCCCGCTCCAGAGTTGAGGCGTTTTGCGGGCGTGAGCGAAGCGGGAGACCGCAGCCGAAATCCCGAGCGTTCTTTGCGAGGGGTCCGAGCAGGGTGTGATGATGGCTTTCGAGCAGGCTGCGATCAAGATTGAGAAGCAGCAGGAGTTCGCAAAACTTCAGGCGGCGGTGGAGCAGGCGTTCCTGTCCGAGAAAGTGGAGCGGTTCCTGAAGCAGCTGGATCGCAAAGGAATTCGAGTCCGGGAGTTTGACGCGGTGCTTTCGACCCGATTGCTAGAAGAAGTCACGGGCGGGGCGAAAGTTGGATCGGCGGCAGGAAAAGAATTGAGCGCGTGGCAGTTGTATCAGGCGCTGCCGCTTTCCGATCAGGCGCAGATGCGGGAGTTTTACCTGTCGAAGCTGGAAACGGTGGACGTCGCACTGCGGCACAAGTTCAAGAAGCTGTATCAGTATTACTGAATTACTTACAAGCGAGGCTCGGCGATTTTATGG
>PLKR01000231.1:3575-3717 GCA_003140655.1 Acidobacteriaceae bacterium
TGCAGAAGCACAATCCGAAGATTGTGTTCCGGTCGTTTGACAGCATTGATAACGCTCCGGAAGAAAAAGCGCGCGGCATCACCATCGCTACGGCGCACGTGGAGTATGAGACGGCGAACCGGCACTACGCGCACGTCGACTG
>PLKR01000190.1:0-1153 GCA_003140655.1 Acidobacteriaceae bacterium
ATGCCCGAATAGGACGGGTTCTTCACCATGCGCACGCGCTTGCCGTGCTTGATCTCCCAGCCGATCTCGCAGCCAAATTGAAAGTTGTAACGCCGGTCGTCGATCGACCAGGATCGATTGGTCTGCATCAGGATGCCGTTATCGGTGGCAGCGATCAGTTGCTCCAGGCTTAGCGGCTTCTCGCCGGGCAGCAGGCTGATGTTGGTCATGCGAATCATGGGCAGGCGATTCCAGCCCTCCGCTCGCAGCGTCCCGCCGGAGCGGTTCTCGCCGATAGTGTGCGCCGTCTCACGCGAGCTAAGGTAGCCGGTGAACAATCCTTTGGTGATGATCGGGGTGCACTGCGCGGGAACACCCTCGTCGTCGAATCCGAAAGTTCCGAGGCCCGGTCCGTGCTCCTGGCGCGCGTCAGCGACGACGTTTACCATCTCGGTGCCGTAGCGCAGTGTGCGCAGCTTGTCGAGCGTCAAGAACGAAGTGCCGGCGAAGTTCGCTTCCATGCCCAGCACGCGATCGAGTTCGATGGGATGCCCGATGGATTCGTGGATCTGCAATCCGAGCTGAGAGCTGTCCAGAATGATGTCGAACGTGCCTTCGGGACACTGATCTGCATGATGCAGGGCAACCGCTTCNNGAGCGCTTTTGAATCTCGTTTCCCGCGAACGCGTATGCGGTGTAACCCGCACCT
Source organism: Acidobacteriaceae bacterium (assembly GCA_003140655.1). Taxonomy (GTDB): domain Bacteria; phylum Acidobacteriota; class Terriglobia; order Terriglobales; family Acidobacteriaceae; genus Sulfotelmatobacter. The sequence goes on from PLKR01000190.1 coordinate 689, forward strand.
GCGGAATATTTGGTCTGATGGATGTCGGATCCTTCCGACGAAACAAACCATTGCTCCTCACGATTGAAGTTGAGGTTGCTCTCAGCGAGCGTTATACCAGCAACGGCGCACAGTTCGGAGTCTATGCTCAGCAACAGCGCAATATTTTGCTCGACCGAGACCGAGAACGGATCAATGGCATGCGGCGTCGTCCACTCGGCGGTCACAGATTTTTCCGGAGCGAGGCGGACGTCGTGCTGCTTTACTTGCGCCGAGGCGCGGGCAATTTCGACCGCGCGGACAGCGGTGGATTCAACCCCAGTCCGCGACAGGTCTTCGGAAGCGGCAAATCCCCACGCGCCATCGGCCAATACGCGAACGCTCATCCCCACAGACTCGGCGTCAGACGCGCTGCCAACCTTGCCGTTCTTCGTAGTGAGCGCGCGGCTACGCTGATTGACGACGCGCGCATCGGCATAGCTCGCG
>PLKR01000190.1:1170-3649 GCA_003140655.1 Acidobacteriaceae bacterium
GTCCGACTTAGCAATCTTCGGACTGTCATGCACCTCCAGAAACACGCCATCCACGCCGGCGGCGACCGCCGCACGCGCCAGAACCGGGATGAACTCGGGTTGGCCGCCGCTGACCACCGGACCTTTGTCGTCGGCCTGTGCCGAAGGCAACTGCACAGAATGCGTCGCGTCGAAAACCACGGGCGCGAACTTGCGCATGATCGACAGTGAGCGCATATCCACGACGAGGTTGTTATAGCCGAAACTGCTGCCGCGCTCCGTAAGAAACACTTGCGTGTTGCCGGCCTCGCGGCATTTCTCGACCGCGTGCCGCATGTCCCAGGGCGAAACGAATTGTCCTTTCTTGATGTTGACGGCGCGTCCGCTGAGCGCGGCCGCCACCACCAAATCAGTCTGGCGGCATAGAAATGCGGGGATTTGCAGTACGTCAACCACCTCCGCGACCTTGGCAACGTCAGCCACTTCGTGGACATCAGTGAGCACCAGAACTTGAACTTCGTCTTTGATCTTTCTGAGAATGCGCAGGCCCTCCTTCACACCGGGTCCGCGAAAGCTGCGAATCGACGTACGATTGGCTTTGTCGTAGCTGGCCTTGAAGATGAAGGGAAATCCCAGCGCCTTGGTAACTCCCTTAATGATTTCAGCCATGCGAATGGCATGATCTTCGCTCTCGATCACGCACGGGCCGGCGATCAGGAAAAGATCGCCTGAGCCGATTCGGATACCGCCGACTTGGAAGGAGGAGGGCAACGCTAATGCACTTTCTCGCCGATTTCCCGGAGGATAGGACCCAGCATCGCTTGGAAGCAAGCCTGCCGACCGGACCCAGGAAATGGGATGACGGTCCCGGCGTTGTGAACTCTAAAACCCTCGCTCTTGAGCCGCGGTTCCATGAGCCTGCATACATTGGCCTTGACGAGAATTAAGGGCACCTTCTTAGCTGAGTCTAGCGAGGTTAAATCGCGAATAAGGGCGGGGTAGCCCTCCAAAATTTTATCGTTTCGCGGTTTCCCCTTCAGGTTGTTTACTGGCTCGTATGAGGCATCGACGATTATGAACCCGCGATCTTGAAATCGGCGCAGGCCCTCGTCCTTGTTCTTAATCTTGTCGGCAATATCCAACAATCTCATCATCGCGCCAAACAGCTGCTCAGTAACTCTCCCGTTTGGATTGTAAAAATACTCACCCGACTTAGGAGGAGACTCGAGCAGGAAAATCGTTCGGATCCTCGCGGGTATATAGGCGTCCCGCATGCGCTTGTAGACTTGAACGTCGACTGAGCCCTTCATCTCGGTGTCGTCTGCCGGGAATGTGCTACGTTCGCGATACTTTTTCTGGCCGATGGAACATTTCTACTTCAGCTATCTCCTTTTGCGCCCGCCGCTTCGAGCCATGCTCATTGGCCGCCGCGATAAACGTACTGAACAACGGATGCGGCTCCAGTGGCTTCGACTTGAACTCAGGATGAAACTGGCATCCGATGAAATGCGGATGGTCCGGCAGTTCCACCATTTCGACGTAAGTACCATCAGGCGTCGAGCCGGAAATGCGCAGCCCCGCCGCTACCATCGGCTCTTCGTATTCACGGTTGAATTCGTAACGATGCCGGTGGCGCTCGCTGATCTCGAGCTTGCCGTAGATCTTGTGCGCCAGNNCGCAACTCGCGCAGCTTGTAGATCACGCGATGCGGTGTCGCGGGATCGAACTCGCTCGAATTTGCCTCCGCCAGTCCCACCACGTTGCGGGCAAACTCCACACAAGCGGTTTGCATTCCCAGGCAAATGCCGAAGTAAGGAACCTTTTTCTCGCGGGCATAACGGATCGCGATCAACATCCCCTCGATGCCGCGCTTGCCAAAACCGCCGGGCACCAGAAGACCGTCGTAGCCTTCGAGTTGCGCGTCATTGTTATTACTCTGGTCGCCGGTTTCCAGTCCCTCGGCTTCGATCCAGTTCAACTGAAGTTTAAGATTGTGCGCCAGCGCGCCGTGCACCAGCGCTTCCTTCAGCGACTTGTAAGAATCCTCATACTCGACATACTTGCCGACAATGCCGATTGTGACTGTGTCCTTCGGGTTGTAGACGCGGTGCACAATGTCTTCCCATTTGGAGAGATCGCGGTCTTTCGCTTCCATTCGCAGGTACTTCAGAACCAGTGTATCCACACCTTCATTCGCGAACACGAGTGGAACTTCATACACCGAAGCCACGTCCTTGGCCGTGATCACGGCCTCTTCCTGCACGTTGCAGAAGAGAGCAATCTTCGACTTCAGCTCCTTCGCTAGGAACCGGTCGGTACGGCAGAGCAGAATATCGGGTTGAATTCCGATGCTGAGCAATTCCTTCACTGAGTGCTGTGTGGGCTTGGTCTTAAGCTCCTGAGCCGCGGCGATGAACGGCACCAGAGTTACGTGGACGAACAACGTGTCCTCGCGGCCGAGTTCCTGGCGCATCTGCCGGATCGCTTCCATGAACGGCAG
>PLKR01000190.1:3787-6773 GCA_003140655.1 Acidobacteriaceae bacterium
AAAACTTCGCCGTGCTGAAACGGCGACATCGTCCCCGGATCGACGTTGAGATAAGGGTCGAACTTCATCAGGTTGACTTTCAATCCGCGGCTCTCCAGCAGGCAACCGATGGAAGCCGCGGCCAATCCCTTGCCTAGGGAAGACACAACTCCGCCCGTTACAAAGATGTACTTCGCTGGCATCTCTTCCTCGCTCTAAATTGTGTTTGAAAGATTGTGCAGGTGGGGTGCACGATCAATTATGGCAGAAGATGCCTGTGGAAACAAACAGAAGAATCGGCGCGCGTTGACTATCCTGGGGATGTGGGCGAAAATGAATCGGGTACTTCCTTCGATCCCGACGTGTCGGGCGTTGGCTTTTGTCTTCAATCGTGGGCCTGTGGCGCAGCTGGGAGCGCGCTTCCATGGCATGGAAGAGGTCGCCGGTTCGATCCCGGCCAGGTCCACCAACTTAATCAACGGTTTAGGCTCCATCGCCGCTTGTGGTCTTTCCCTTCGAGTACTTACCTCTGTCTAGCTGTTAGTTCGCCAGCCATGACTCCAACCTCTCCAGAGCGGCCCGTTTTGCCGCATCCTGCACGTGCGTGTGAGATTGCCGCCTGGATATCTGTCAAGAGGCGATCCTCGCATCCCCCGGGGCAGGATTAGCGGAGATTTCACGGGGTAGTAACATCTCTGTAACATTTGGCGGCTAATACTCTCGTGGAGGTTTTACATGAGAGCGAAAAGGCTGGTAATGGCTGGAGTTGCAGCAGCGGTAGCCATGGCGTCGTCGACCCATGCAATGGCGGCTGACTCGAGCGCGAACTCTGTGGGATCGGGCAAGATCAAGCACGTGCTGCTGTTGAGCATTGACGGCATGCATGCCGTAGATTTCTACAACTGCTCACACGGGATTGCGGGAGTGAACGGCGGGTATCAGTACTGCCCGAACATGACAGCGTTGAGCCAGACGGGCATCAATTATGTGAACACCGAGTCGTCGAAACCCTCCGACTCCTTCCCGGGAATGGCGGCGTTGGCATCTGGCGGCACACCGAAGTCGACCGGCCTTTACTATGACGTAGCTTATGACCGGTCGCTCGATGCTCCGGAAAAGACAACGGGCACCGGCTTGGCTGGCGGACCGTGCACTCCCTACGCGACACCGACCGGAACCACGACCGACAATGACCAAGGCATTGACCTTGACGATACCAAGGTGAACGGCGGCGCGCCGCGAGCGAGTCTGACCGAGGGCGGCATTGCCTCGATTGACCCGAAGAAGCTGGAGCGCGATCCCCAGAACGGTTGCGCCCCGGTATATCCTTGGAACTTCATTCGGATAAATACGCTCTTCGGCGTGATCCATGCGGCGGGCGGATATACGGCGTGGATCGACAAGCATCCGTCGTATTCGTTTGTGGGTGGGCCCGGCGGCAACGGCTTGGACGACTATTATTCACCCGAGGTCGACTCGGGTGTGGTGAAGCTGCCGGGTGTAAAGACGTTGGAAGGCGCTCCGTGCGATCCCATCCGCGACACGGCCAGCACGTCGGCATGGAATGCCAGCTTCGAAAACATCCAGTGCTACGACGCAATCAAGGTGTACGCGCTGCTGAACCAGATTGCCGGTAAGACGCACTCGGGTGCGCCGTCAGTTGTTCCGGCAGTCTTCGGCATGAACTTCCAATCGGTGTACGTCGGACAATCTGTAAACGAGGCGGGTGTAGCGGTGGGCGGTTACCAGAACGCGGCGGCTTTGCCCAGCGCTCAATTACTGGGAGAGATCGAATACGTCGACCTCGCGATCGGCGAGATCGTCGGCGCACTCAAGAGCGCGGGCATCTATGACAACACGCTGATCATCATCACGGCCAAGCATGGCGACTCGCCGATCGATCCGACGCGCTACGTCGCCAACGGCACCGATACGCCGGCGACCCTGCTGGGAAATGCGATTCCCTATTCAGAGTCGCCACTGAACTCCACAGGCATTGGCGCAACCGAGGATGATGTGTCCGTACTCTGGCTGAAAAAAGGAGCGAGCGTGACCGCGGCTGTGGCTCTGCTCGAAGCGGATGCGACAGAGATCGGGCTGGGAGAGATCTACTACGGGCCCAGCCTGGCGCTGAACTACAACGTGGGCGGTCTAGAGCCGGGTGAGGATCCACGCTCGCCGGACATTATCGTGACCCCGAACGTGGGCGTGACGTACTCGAACAGCACGGCGATGATAGGCGATCACGGCGGGTTCGCGCATGATGATACCAATGTCATGCTGCTGGTAGCCAATCCGGCCTTCACGCCACAGACGGCCTCGGCCGTGGCCACCACCAGGCAGGTGGCCCCCACGATCGTAAAGGCGTTGGCACTGGATCCGGGCTTGCTGGACGCAGTGCAAATGGAAGGCACGCCGGTGCTGCCCGAGGTTTGGGCGCAGCTCGCAAAATAGTCGTTAGCCGGGCAAGAGGGGCAGCACCCATACGGGCGCTGCCCCTCGCTATTGCTCGGGCTTTAACCGCGGATTCACGGTAAACACTCTGGTACGCATGGGCGGATTGCGGCTGGAGCGCTCGCGGAGAATGCTACGCTTGAAGGGTGAACCGTCGGCTCGCTAGTGTTCCCTTCAACCACATCGCATTCCTTCTTGTGGTCTGTTCATTTTTCGGCTCAGTCTCTCCCGCCGCTGCTGCGAACTGGACCGTGCACGCACAGCCCACGCGGCTGGTCAATGGCGGGCCGGTGCTGTTTGAGGTAAAGCCTCCCGCGCGGCTGGATTCACTCAGCGGATCATGGCTGGGACATGAAGTTTCCTTCAGCTTCAATGCTGCCAGTAAAACATGGTTCGCACTGGTGGGCGTCAGCCTGGAAACCGCTCCCGGGACTTATCCCATTGAACTGACCGGCGAAGCCCAGGCAGGAAAAGCACGCGACGAGAAAATCTCATTCACCCGCAAATTCACAGTCACCGCCGGCAAGTATCCAAAAATCCAGGCCAAGCTCAG
>PLKR01000190.1:6824-8826 GCA_003140655.1 Acidobacteriaceae bacterium
TTCGAGTCCTCACCTGGGCCTGGATTTCCGCGTCCCCAGCGGAACTCCCGTCGAGGCCATGAATGACGGCACGGTGCTGCTGGCGCGGCCTTTGTATTTCGAGGGCAACTTCGTCGTGCTGGATCACGGCCAGGGCCTGCTCACCATCTACATGCATCTTTCGGAATTCAAAGTGAAGGAAGGTGATCATGTGAAACGCGGGCAGGTAATCGGTCTGAGCGGCGGCACGGGCCGGGCCACAGGTCCGCATCTCCACGTGGGGGTGCGATGGCAGGGCACCTATCTCGATCCTGCTAGCTTGGTGCGCCTGCGTCTGCCGTGACTAGCAATTAGCAGTTAGCAATTAGCACTCGGCCAATACAGGCAGGTGGTGGCTAGTTGCTAATTGCTAATTGCCTTTACGCGTTCCCGCCCGAAAGCCCGCTCAACCCGCGCGCCGGAATATCTCGCAGCGCTTCCTTCAGAACCTCTTTCAGTTCGAGATTGCGGATCAGGCGGTGCAGATAGTTCGGATGCACGCCCAGAATGCGGGCGGCGTCGGCGTAGCTGCCTTGCGTCTGCTCCACGGCGTCAAGAATCAGATGCTTCTTCAATTCCTTGACTGCCGCATGATATTTCGCCTCGGTCATCTCCGGCGGTGGAGTGCGCTCCAGCAGAGACTCCGGCAGATCCTCGGGGAGAATCACATCCGAGGCGCCCAGAACCAGGGCGCGCTCGATTGCATTTTCCAGCTCGCGCACGTTGCCGGGCCAGTCGTAGTTCACCAGGCAGGCCAGGGCCTCGCGGGAAATTGGCCGGGGCTTCACTTTGCAGCGTTTCGCATGTTTCTGCACAAAATGGCGCACCAGCATCGGGATATCGTCGCGGCGGTCCCGCAGCGTTGGCATCGTGATCTTCAACACCGCCAAACGGTAATACAAATCCTGTCGAAACTTGCCGTCGTGCATGGCCTGCTCCAGGTTGCAGTTGGTAGCGGCAATGAGGCGGATATCCACCTTGATGGGATGGGTCCCCCCGACCCGTTCGAACTCACGCTCCTGCAGCACCCGCAGCAGTTTGACCTGCAGTGCGAGAGCCAGTTCACCGATTTCGTCGAGAAAAACTACGCCTCCGTCGGCAACTTCGAGCCGTCCTTTCTTCAGGGACGCGGCTCCCGTGAACGCTCCACGCTCGTGGCCGAACAGATCGCTCTCCAGAAGCGATTCCGGAATCGCAGAACAATTGATGGCCACAAACGGCTTGCCGGCCCGTGGACTGTTACGGTGCAAGGCCCGCGCCGCAAGCTCTTTGCCGGTTCCGCTCTCGCCCTCGATCAACACCGTCGAATCGGTGGGCGCCACGCGCTTCAGGAACTGGTAGACCTCTTTCATGCGCGCGCCTTCTCCAACCAGGCTCCGTTCCTGGCTGATCTCTACCGTCAGGCGTTCATTCTCCTGCTCCAGCCATTGCAGACGGCGGGCATTCTCCAGTGCAACCGCGGAGATGCCGGCGATCGCCGTCACCAACTGCAGATGCTCTTCGGTAAGGCGGCTGCCCAGACTATCGCTGTCGAGATAAATGCACCCAATCACCCGCTGAAACACAGTTAAGGGCACGCACAACAGTGAGCGAACTTGCGACGCCGCCAGGCTCTCCACATCACGCAACTCACTGCTGCCGGGCACATCGCTGCCCAGCATTGCAATCCCCTGCTCCAGCACCTGGCGCGCAACCGTGCGGCTCACCTTGACCAACTGGGATTGCCCCGTCTGCCGCATGCGGGCGAACATGGAATTGAATTCATGGCCCTCCCTATCCGCCAGCAGGATGGCGCCCCGGCCCGCGGGAACAACCTCAAAGATCAGGTCCAGTAACTGTCCTTGCAGATCGTTAAGGTCGCGAATCGCATGCACGATCCGGCTGATCTTGAGCAGCGCGTTCAGGTTGCGGGCCACGTGCGAGGTCGCGGGCAACTCGCGCACCAAGCGATCCGGCTGCAGGTAGACCACGTCCCTGGGATGGA
>PLKR01000620.1 GCA_003140655.1 Acidobacteriaceae bacterium
GGGCTGATCAAAGAGACCATCTTCGAACTGGCGAACCAGGTCGTGGGCAATGCCGTCTGCACGCTCAACGACCAGGGCTTCCACTTCCGCGTGCATCCTCCCGTGCTGCTCACATCTGACGAAGGCGACAAGACCAGCGAAGACGTGGAAGCGCTGATGATCTGCTTTGAAACTTCTCTCGGCAATGTCTTTATGAACGTCGCCCTGCGCTATAACAAGCGGCGCATGTCGGACCACGCGGCTGCTGGGGCGTAAGAGCAGTTGCCAGTTGCCAGCTATCAGCTGTCAGCTCTTAGTTCCCCAGTTCGGAATCTCTCGAAATTATTTACGGGGCGCTTGGACTGGCCTTCAGGTTCCGGGCTGTACGTGTATGTTTTAGTTACCCTACCCCCTCCCCCTCAATCTTTAGAATCCTCGGGTTAGACATGTTTTGGCCCGCAAAATCCGCTCGATAAAAGACTTAGAGGTCAAAATCTAGACAACAAAGCACTTAAAGGTGCGACGAATTGGCTTCTGCCAACCGTCACTGCCTCGACCATGATCGCGCAAGTGATGGGCTGTGGACAAGGTTATATGTCACATAACGTGGCTGTGGAAAAGATTGGAACGCGTGGTGAGTTCGCCTCTCGAGAAAACGTTTCGATCAGATTGGCCCTTGACCTACAATTGGCATGTGCTGACGGAAGAAGACAAACAGTGGATTAGCGAACGGTTAGAGAAGGTTGAAACCACTTTGCTGATCGAGTTTCAAAGGTGGGCGTCGCCTGCGGAATTGCGTCGGCGGAGCCATGACGCTGCTCTTCGCGCGCTGGACGCCGAAGTTGAGTCCCTGTCAGACCGGCTCAAGAATCTCGAAGGGCGTTGATCGACCCCTCGTCACGGACCCACCCCTCCGGCTCCGCTCAGGACAGGCTCTTTCGCGGGAAGAACTCGAAGGGATGGGCCACCCGCCATGACACCTCAGGGGAATAACGGTGTGGGATTCGTTACTGCGGAATCTTCGGCGGCGTCGGCGATGTTTCTCAGTTCGGGATACTTCTGGATCAGCGTGGGCGGGGCTTGCACTCTCTTGCCGGTGATCATGGCCTTTAACTCCAGCGCGTTCACNNGCAAACCAGTGCTCGTAGTTGCGGCCGTGCAGGCGGACGTAGCCGATGGCGGAGGTTACGTGTTCGGTGGGCGCTAGTGATCGTCCTAGCACTGGCTGGTCGATGTTGCAGAAGCCGACGTTTTCTTGCGCGAAGGCGGCTAGTGTTGCGGCGTTGTTCCAACTGGAGTCGCGCACTTCGACCACGCGCGGATACTCGATGAACTGGCGCAGCAGGCGCTCCAGATAATCGCGGTTGAGAGACGTGTTTTTGAACGACACGGGGAACTGGATTAGCAGCGCGCCCAGGCGTCCTTCGGTGGCAATGGCGTCTAGGCCTTCGCGGGTGCGGGCCTCGTCTTCGTCGGTGGGGCGGATGGTCGCGGCCGAGGTGGGCTCCATCACCGCGATGGGCGAGTGCGTGAAGGCGCGGTAGAGTTTTGCCGTGAAGAGGAAGTTCTTGTTTACGGCGGCTACTTTGCGGCACCAGAGCTTGCCCCACTCGGGCTTCAGCGGTCCGTAGAACGATGTGTTGATCTCGGTGGTATCGAAGAAGCGCGCCAGATATTCGAGCGGATGCTGCTTGCGGCGCTGCATGCCTGGGGGATAGAAAATGCCGTCCCAGTCTTTGTAAGACCAGCCCGCCGTGCCGATGCGGATGTCTTTTGAATAGATTTGCGGTAAACGAACTGGGACCGGGGATTCCATGCGCGGAACCGCAGACGGAGGATAGGGGCAAGGTTAGCACAGGAACGGGAAAGGCAGCAGCGCTGCCCACTTCTCGCAAAGGCGGCGAGAAGTAGGGCACCCCCGATCGGGAATGCGCCTCCAGTCCCTTGGCCCAGAGAAGGAACTTGCGGCGGCCTGCGGACTGTGCGACATACAAGTATGAGATCTCATCTGGCTTTCGTTCTGACCTTGTGCTTGCTCGCAGGATTCGCGATCCCTCTGGCGGCGCAGGATAAAGACACATCGGAGGCCGCCTACATTCGCTCCATGGAATTGAAATGGACGGAGTCGTACAAGCAGCGGCAGGTCGATATTCTCGCTTCGCTGCTGGCCAACGATTTCGTCATTACCATTGAAGACGGCAGCACCTACAGCAAGACTGGCTACATCAGCCATAGCGCCGAACCTGGTGTTCACGTGGAAGTGGCGGAAATGTCAGACCTCAAGGTTCGGATGCACGGCAACGCGGCGGTGGTGACGGGCGCGTATCACGAGCGCGGCGAGTCCAACGGAAAGCGCTACGAATATCACGACCGCTTCACCGATGTCTGGGTGAAAGCCGGCGGCAAATGGCAAGTNNGACAGCACCACCCAATACGCGCCCGTGGGATACGTCCCGGTGCGCGCGTAGCATGTGCCCACCGAGAAGCTGTGCAGCTTGCGGCTGGTGAGCGCGCGCCCGGCGTTCGCGGGCAGCGTCTCAGGGCGCGGGCTCGCATAGGCTAACACCGTGTAGAGCTGGGCAAGCTGATGAATGGGGATGGTGTTGAGCTTGTCCGCTTGCGCCATGGAGCAGGCCGCGTCGTCCACGGTCGGCAGATCGTGGCGGGCGAGATCAGGCTGGTTGGCGTGATGCCGCGCTTGCGCTACAGTCGCCGCAACCCGGTCCTTCACTTCGGCCGCTGAATAGTTGGGGAGGGCGTGCCCGAAGTCCTGGACGATGTACAGCCGGCCTCCGCTGCGAACCACACCCAAGCCGACCACGTTATACGCCGGGTTGAGCAGGTTCGCGCGATGCGGAGGGGAAAGCATAAGGTGCCGCTGCGCCTGGCTGGCATCTAAATCGAGCGCGACATTCTCGCCTTCCTGATCGAGTTGCGTATGGGTCGCAGCCGCCAGGCGTTGCGGCAGGGAGAGCTCACCCTCAAACTGGTGCGAAAGCTGCCGCGATGCAAACATGGCTTCCGCGTGCGCGCGGGCCGCACGGCTCAGACCTGCATCGAGCGTCAGACGGGGCGCGCCGGCTTGCGCTCTGGCCTGATTCGCCAGGTCCAGAAGCACCTGTTCGGCCTCGGGATCGTAGTCGCTGAGAGGAATATCTGGAGAAGTTGCAGCGGCCGGTTTTAGAGTCGCGCCCTGCGCGGATTGGCCTGCAGAGCCATCGTCCACCTCGGAGGAGGCCATCAATCGAGAGGACGGCCGAAGCGAGGTGGCGCCCATCACCAGCAAAAGCGCGATCACGACTCTTATAACGCTTACTCTAAGGGTTCTTGGCATCAGCTTGTGCCTACTCATCTCGACCCTGGGCGGATCCAAACTCAGGCTCAAACTTGCTGCTGGTGCTACGCTAGAAGCGGGAATCCAGCCCGAGAAGTTACCTTCGCTATGGAACCTGGCATTATTGGGGTCATTGGCCTGTTGTTTGGCGGCGTGATTGCTTGGCTCGTGCTGCGCTCGCGCACCGCCACGCTCACCGAACGTTTGTCCTTGATAGAAAAGGAATTAGCGGCCGGAAAGGCCGATCTGGCGCGGCTTCAGCAGGCTCACACGGAGCTGGTGGCGGGCAAGGCCAGGCTGGAATCCACTCTCGAATCGGAACGGAAGACCAGCGACGAAAAGGTCG
>PLKR01000545.1 GCA_003140655.1 Acidobacteriaceae bacterium
ACGAAATCTCGCGGAACAACTGTTGTCCCGGCAGCCAGACTTCAATGTCATACGTCTTCGCCGAGGATGGACCCATGTCACCGGTGCACAAAGTCACCGTGCGATAATGCAGCCCGAGCTTTTGCAGCACCGTCTCCGCATTCCGGGTCAGCTTCTCGTGCTCTTCATACGAACTCTCCGGCCGGGTAAACTTCACCAGCTCCACCTTCTGAAACTGATGCTGCCGGATGATGCCGCGCACGTCTTTCCCGTAAGATCCCGCTTCGCTGCGAAAGCACGGCGTGTATGCAGTGAGGGAGATCGGCAACCGAGCCGCGTCGAGAACCTCGTCGCGATAAAGATTCGTGACCGGAACTTCGGCCGTGGGAATGAGCCAGAGATCCTTTTCGCCGTGAGGTACACGAAAGGAATCGGCAGCGAACTTAGGCAGCTGTCCGGTGCCATACATCGACTCGGAATTGACCAGGTACGGAGGCAACACTTCCGTATACCCATGCTCGCGCGTGTGCAGATCGAGCATGAAGTTCGCCAGCGCGCGTTCGAGTTTCGCCCCTAGATCCCAGTAAACGGCGAAGCGCGCTCCGGTCAGCTTAGCCGCGCGCTCCAGATCAAGCACGCCGAGTTCTGCGCCCAGATCCCAATGCGGCTTGGGAGTGAAATCGAACTGCGGAGGTGCGCCCCAGCGGCGGACTTCTAAATTCTCTTCGGCGCTGTGGCCGACCGGGATGCCCGCATGCGGCATGTTGGGAATTCCGGCAAGAATATCCCGCAGGCGGGCATCAAGGTCGGCGGCAATCTTTTCCCGCGTCTGGATTTGTTCGCGCAGATCCTTCGTCTCGGCGATGGCTGCCGTGGCATCCTGTCCGCTCTTTTTCAGCTTGTTGATGTCTTCCGAAGCCTTATTCCGCCGCGCCTTCATGGTCTCGGCCTCGGTGATGGCTAGGCGGCGCCGCCTGTCCACGTTGCTGAAGTCTTTGAGCACGGCAGTTGGATCCGCGCCGCGCTCGCGCAGCATCTCTTCCACCCGGGGCAGGTTGTCGCGAACAAAGCTCAATTCAAGCATGGGAATTAACTACTTTATCGGAAACCGGGCGGCGAATGCACGCCCGCAGGAATAGGGTAATGGTGGAGCTTATTTGTCATCCTGAACAAAGCGTTCTTTGCGCAGTGAAGGGCCTGTCCCGAGCTTGCCGAGGGAATCTGGGCGAGCCGCGCGAAGCGTCGCGTTCTTTGCGACGCATTAATCGCGCTTGGCTCGCTTCCTTATCACCGCGCTACCCGGGAACTGCCTTAGTTCGAGATTGGAAGCGCCCCGGCTCGCGATTTATTTCGCCGGCGCCAACGACCCCAAATAAGCCACGATGGCTTCCGCATCCTGCTGATTAAAGCGGTATTGCGGCATCGGCGGACGTGCCGGCAATCCGTTAGAAGCGATGCCCGTCATCATAAACTTGATGGCAGCATCTTTCTCCCAGCCAGGCAGCCCGGCGATAGAAGACGACTTGTCTGCCCACACGGGCATGGGAACGATCGGCTTAAAGGGCAGCGTCGCCCCCTGCAGCCACTGCTCCTTATTCGGCTCGCCCTTTTCGGTGAACGGCGTGTGGCAGTCGCCGCACTTGCCGGTGTCTTCAACCAGATACTTTCCGCGGGCGATCGATGTGGCGGAAGCAGTTTTCTTCTGCGGTGTTTGACCAACCAGCACAGCCACAAGCGACAGGGAAGCCGCTGCGACAGCGGCAATCATGATTCGCATAGAGACCTCTAAGCTGAGATGGGCTTTTACGTCGCGAAATCTTACACCGCTCGGGAAGCATTGTCGATCTCCGAATCGATCGGCTTTCGCGCAGCCCTCCCGCCTGTGTAAACTACCTTCGCGATGAGATTCTTTCCCCGCTCCATTGCCGTGCGCCGCTGTCTTCACCTCGCGGTCGCGGCCGCGCTCATTCTGACTTCGCTGCCGCCCGGCTTCGCCTCCGCCTACAACGCCCATCCCAAGCTGGTCGTGGTGATTGTCATCGACCAGTTTCGCGGCGACTATCTGGAGCGTTACCGCGACCAGTTCAGCGAAGGCGGATTCCGTCTTTTCATTGATCACGGCGCCAACTTCACTGACTGCAACTACGACTACGCCAACACCCGCACCGCTCCCGGACACGCCACACTGTTCACCGGCGCCTACAGTAACGGTCACGGCATTGCCGCAAATGAATGGTGGGATCCGAAGAAGAAGCGCTTGGTCACGTCGGTGGAAGACGACGACACTAAGCTGGTCGGCATCGCCGAGGACAAAGCCGGCGCATCGCCGCACAACCTGCTCGCTGACACGCTGGGCGACGAGCTCAAACTCGCTACGCAGGGCCACGCGCGAGTCTTTGCCGTTTCCTTGAAAGACCGGGCTGCGGTCCTGCCCGGTGGCTTCGCAGGCGACGCCGCTTATTGGATCGACCCGCAAAGCGGCGCGTGGGTCACCTCCACTTACTATCGCCCCGACTTGCCCAAATGGGCACAGGAGTTCAACGCCGGCAACCGGGCAGCAAAGTATTGGGACCGCGATTGGAAGAGTAGCAACGGAGAAATTTTGCGCTCAACCGCGCATCGCAAGAGTAAAGACGGTTCCGACTCTGGCTTCTACGAAGTGATCGGGTCCACTCCCTTCGCCAACGAATACGAACTGGAATTCGCCAGGGAGTTGGTCGTTTACGAGAATCTCGGCGCCGGACCGGCTACCGACCTGCTTGCCATCAGCCTTTCCCCGAACGACATTCTCGGCCACCAGGTCGGACCCGATTCGCCCGAGATGGCTGCCATGGCCCTCGCGCTCGATCGTGAACTCGCCGACTTCTTCAACTTCCTCGGCCATCAGGTCGGCCTCGCCAACATCTGGATCGCACTCTCGGCCGACCACGGCATTTCAGCCTTGCCCGATGCCGCGAAGAAACTCCGTATCCCCGCCGCGAATCTCGACGCCGGCAAACTCGAAGCGCAGATTAAC
>PLKR01000087.1 GCA_003140655.1 Acidobacteriaceae bacterium
GCGGTCGATACGCCGGTTCCATCGCAGTTTTCGCACGAGATTCTGAATGCCAATCCGTATGCCTTTCTCGACGACGCACCGCTCGAGGAGCGGCGTGCGCGCGCCGTGCAGATGCGGCGGATGCTGCCGGAGTCAGTGCTCGAGGAGGTGGGCGGACTGGATCCGGCGGCGATTGCCCAAGTGCGGGAAGAAGCCTGGCCGGATGTGCGCGATGCGGATGAATTGCATGATGTGCTGCATACGCTGGTGGCGCTGCCGAACGTTGGTCCAAATTTCGGCACCAATCAGTGGAAGTTTCATTTCGAACGATTGGTCAGCGAAGGCCGCGCCGCATCGGCGATGTGCGATGGCCGGCTCTATTGGGTAGCGGCGGAGCGCGCCAGGACTTTTTCAATGTTGTTTCCCGAGGCTACCTTCGCGCAAGAGTTGGCCGCGGTCGAGGCAACGGTCCCTACTCGCGACGATGCTTTGCTTACGCTGGTCACGGGATGGATGTCGCATTTGGGACCGACGACCGCGACGGGACTGGGGGAGACTTTGGGGATTCCGGCGTCCGAGATCTCGGGCGCTCTTCTTCGCATGGAAGCCAGCGGAACAATCCTGCGGGGAAACTTCAGTGGTACGGCAGAGCGGGCGGGGGCGCCGGCTCTACACCAGGCTGCTGCACACGAGCACGAGACTGAATGGTGCGAGCGGCGGCTGCTGGCTCGCATTCACCGGTTGACGGTCGCGAGCTTGCGCAAGCAGATTGAGCCGGTTACGGCGGCGCAGTTCATGCAATGGCTTTTGCGCTGGCAGCACGTGGCTGCGGGGACGCAGGTCGCAGGCGAGCGGGGCACGCTCGAAGTTTTGCGGCAACTGCAAGGGTTTGAGATTCCCGCGAATGCGTGGGAGCGGCAGGTGCTGTCTCGGCGCATTGTGGACTACGATCCCAAATGGCTCGATCAGCTTTGTTTGACCGGGGCGGTGGGCTGGGGAAGGTTGTCGCCGCACCCGGCAACGCTCGAGTATCCTGCGAGCCACGGAACGGAGTCTCAATCAGGCGCAGCTCCTCGCCAGCGGCGAGTGATTCCTACCAGCGTCGCGCCCATCACGTTCTTCATTCGGGAGGATGCCGACTGGATGACCCCGCGGCATCCGGGGGCGGAGCAAGGCGCGAACAGTGGTCTGAGCCATGGAGCGCAGATGGTGCTGGATTTTCTACGGCAGCGAGGCGCATCGTTCTTTGCCGATATCGTACGTGGCACGGCTAAGCTGAAAGCTGAAATCGAGACTGCGCTTTGGGAACTGGTCGCTGCGGGCCTGGTGACCGCCGACGGCTTCGACAATCTGCGCTCGCTGATCGATCCCAAGCGGCGGGCCGGGCAGGGCAGCGGGCGCACGACGCGTCCGCGGCATAATGCTGGACGCTGGGCGCTGCTGCACACCGATGAAGTTGTCGAGAGGCCTCGGGCCGTGGAAGCGGCCTGCTGGATGCTGCTGCGGCGTTACGGCATTGTTGTCCGGGATGTGCTGGCGCGAGAGGCGAACCTGCCGCCGTGGCGCGAACTGCTGGCGGGCTTCCGGCGGCTGGAGGACCGGGGCGAGATTCGTGGCGGGCGTTTTGTCGATGGATTTCTGGGCGAGCAGTTTGCGCTGCCGGTCGCGGTAGAATCTGTGCGAGCGATGCGCAAGTTCGACGCTGGGCAGGAAGCCATCACGCTGTCGGCCGCCGATCCGCTGAACCTGGTGGGGATTCTGGTTCCGGGTGAACGCGTGCCGGCAATTTCCGGTAACAGTGTAACTTTTCGTGATGGCGCGGCGATCGATGGGCCGGTGATCGCCGTGCCTGTGTTCGCAGCATCGGAGGGCAACGATGCTGTGGCAAGTTAGCTACTGGTTGGAACGACCCAAAAAACCAGGGATCCGATGAGGGGGCTCCTCGGATCCCTGATTTGCGCGAACTCGGCAAGAACGGAAACAAAAGCGCTTCCCCTATCGCCTTTTACCGAGCACCGACGCACACCCCTACAATGCATGCGCAATGCCAGTCGGCGCGGGCTTGGCAAGAAATGCACCTATCCTTCCAACTCACTCTCGGCAAAGTGTTTATCGCCTGGGTCGAGGTAGTGCCGGCGGGTGCTGGCCCAGTAGTTAGCGCCACCAGCTATCCGATCGGATAGCAACTCCTATCTGTTCGGATAATGGAACAGCTTCAGTTAGAGAATGAATTTAGGGTCAAAGTGTGATAAGAAGGCCGCGAGGTGAGGAGCTTGCGCCCCAGACTCCTGGTGCTTTCCGGGCCCTTGAAAGACTCGATAATTCCTCTGTCTGAGGGAGAAATCACTATCGGACGGGAGGCGTCGAACGGGATCGCGATCGTCGACCCTTCGGTTTCGCGAAAGCACTGTCAGTTGAGCGCGCAAGACGGAAGATTCCGGGTGCGGGACCTCGACAGCCGCAACGGAACTCTGGTCAACGGTGCCGCAATCGAACAGCGAGATTTGCAACACGGAGACGAGATCGCCGCTGGCGATTCCTCCTTTTTGTTTCTGCTGGAAGACGCCGACGAAGATCTTACTCCCTCTGCGGGCCGGGTGGAATTCGAGGATGCCCAGGCTACCGCGGAAACCACCATCATCCATCCCAGGGACGTGGTCTA
>PLKR01000526.1 GCA_003140655.1 Acidobacteriaceae bacterium
CCATCCCATTAGTTATGCTCAGGACAAACTTTCGGCCACGCGGGCCAGAAGTCGACTTCGAGGAAATGAATCCGTCGTTCTCCCATAAGCCCGTTTTCTGGACAATTCCGGATCATCGATAACGGGGATTTGGCGACTGCCTTTGCGGCGAATTGCAGTACCACCACCGCGTTTTCGGTGATTCAGTCTGAGACAATGGTTCTAGACGTCCAGAAAGCCCCTTGGCCACGAAGGTCACCAACAGCAAGTAAGGGTGGAGGCATTCGCGATTATTCGAACAAAGAATTCGACGGCCGCGATTGGCCTGCAGCCGCCGATACGGCATCACTTTATGACCTTCCACTCTAAAGAGTAATTCTCTTTAACTCGCTTTTTCCTCTTCGTCACGCCTTCGGATGGCGGCCCCTTGCGGATCGGTGATTATGTCCACCCATTTCGGGTTCGGCGCGGTCTCTGCGCCGTAGTTATCGTGCCAGTTCCAATGGGTCAAACAAAGGAGAGCCACTATGCTGTGTTTCCTCCGGCCCTGATCGAACGCCCGATAGCTATGACTTGCCCTCTGGAAGTGACAGCGCAGGGGCCTAAGCGTCGGATAGTTGAGATGGTGCCATACGAAGAAGCTCGCCCAATCCAAAGAGGCATCGGCAAGTATTCAAAGCCCGAGGAAGAAACGAGAATCAAATCGGGTCGTCAGGACACCGGCAGACAGTACATTCCCAGAAAGCCCGTGACTGTGGGATGGTAACCCGATCTGCCAGCGGTCCGGCGAGGCGTCGTGCTCGATCCCTTTTGTGGTACGGCCACGGTCGGGGAGGTGGCTTTGAAGCTCGGGCGCAATTTTGTCGGGATTGAACTTTACGAGAACTATGCGCAAATCGCCGAGGAGCGATGCCGTAAGGCTCATCGCATTTATGAGGCGGCGAACCCGATGACGCCGAGCGCATGCCCTCTGGCGTTTCTCGGCGAAGGCTTCATTCCAAGCGGGATGGGCGATCTCGATTCCGGGACCAGTGGATTCCTGACGGAACTGGCGTGACGAGTCGGCGTCAAGACGTTCGGAACCCGAACCGAAACTAGACTGCATTAACTTCATATCCCGAGATCANNTTCATCTGACATTGCTACAGTTTTACCTTTCCACTGATCGTCCGAATCTTTTCGGTTTGGTTGGAATATCGGTTCGGCGGCTCCCAGGAAAGCGTCAGGTTGCGATATTCCTGAATTGCTATGCCGAGTTTAAATGTCGCGATGCTCTTGGCCCGTTCGGTACCGACGATGAGGTCCGTAACCAGCAATTCGGAAAGCGGTCTAACAATTTCCTCGGAAACGGGATTTTTCCGTAATGGCGCGAGAGGATCAGGAATTTCCGATGCGAATCCCATGCTCTGATCGGCGAAAGGATTGGCTTCGCCGAACAGCGCCGTTCGGAGGGCGATCTCAGTCAAATCGGCGGNNCCCCCCGACACTAATTTCCCCGAAGTGATCGTGCGGAGCTTCCGCGACTTCGAGCTCCAGACGAAACATTTTCGACTTGCTCGAAGTTGTTGTGACATGAACCCCTTAACCTTGATGTATTTGCTGCGCCCCGACCAGGTGAAGCGCGCCTCACTTCCTCGATTAAACCTATCACCGCGCATATCTTCGAGCGCCCGTGCGATCAAGTCGCCTCTGACACGCGCTTTAACTTGTACAACACCACCGCGATCCTCAATCTCCATAGCGCGGAAAACAACGTTTCCCAATTTGCACCACGGCGCGAGGTCTTCGGCGGCGATCACCCTCATCCGTTCTTCAATTTGCCGTCGCAAATCATCGACCGAGCTGAATCCTGGTGCGACATGAAACGTTCGAACTTCATCCAGGAATGATTGCTCAGGCCCCTCTCGCTCGTCGGTATCCAGCGTCCACACCGCAATGCGCAAGGCGTGCTGTTCAGCGTGCCGGTATTCGGCATGCGTCGGTGAGTACCTCGTTTTCAAGGGCTTGCCGTATCGCTTTCCCAGAATGCCGATGTAGATGTCCGAGCCTTCAACTTCTGCTAGGTACGCTTCTTCCGGGTCCGCATCTCGCCCGCCGAACTCTTCGAACATCACGGGACGCAGGCCGACGGCGCGAATTCCGGCAGAGACTGCCTGTCGCTCTGCGCGCAATTCTGTCATTACGCTTGAAATAAAGGCGCGTTTCTCACCCGCCCATTCACGTATGGCGTCAGCGGAGGCCAATTCTGCCGCCGCCGCCCGATCTATAAGAAGGACCTGTGTCTCTTCGTTGGAGTACCTCGTCATATGCCCATTGTACGATTCTGCAGGCTGCACGCCCGCTTGGACCGTTGAACCGTTTTCATTTGAACGAGGTGTTAGTCTGTTGTGGGGTTGCTGCCCACACCGCGTTTGGTAGGGGCTTTGGTTCATTCTTTCGCAAGCGTTAGGGCGTGAGCAAACGTCCGTCGGGTGTAGGGGAACATGAGCAAGGCGAAGCCTAATCCGCACTGCCCAGTGCCCCGCTGCAAGACCAAGACCCCGCACATGGACGATCCAACGGTCCAAGGGCTCTTCGCCGAGTTCTCCGACCCTGAAAGGACGGCCCTGTGGACGATGACCGCGATAGGCGAGGTGCTCAACTCGATGGCCGCAGACCTCGCCGCTGGACGAAATTTCGCCCTGATTCTCCGCCTGCGCCAGGTCGAGGAGCTTTATGTCCGCGCCCTCTACGCGATGTTCATAGCCGACGACGGAGAGCTGGCCCACATCCTATCCGACGAATACCCCAACAGCTTCTCCGAGATGTACCGCAAGGTGAACGAGGTGGTCCTGGAGGGGCGGGGTCCGCTGGAGGTTGAATATCCGGGGCTCAATTCGGGCGCGTTTACGGCGATGGACACGATCAACCAGGGTGCGCACGCCTCCTTCTCTGCGATGATGATGGTTATAGGATTCGCTCGTTACCCCGAGCACCTTGAGCCGTACACAAGCGGGCGGTACTTCAATCATGTGGAGACCTACTACCGCAACCTGAA
>PLKR01000042.1:0-2069 GCA_003140655.1 Acidobacteriaceae bacterium
AGTGACCGAGCGGGCGCTTCGCGCGCTCGGCCTCGAGACCGTTGGCCAGCTTGCGGGCGTGCCGCAGGAAAAACTCGATAAAATATTCGGTCAGTGGGGCACGGCGCTGTACCGCAAAGCGCGCGGCGGCGACTCGTACGAATTCGTGATCGATGCCGAGCCGAAATCAATATCCCACAATCACACCTTTGGAGAAGACACGAACGATACCGAAGCGCTGGTCACAATGCTCAGTCATCTTTCGCAGAAAGCCTGCAAACGCCTGCGCGAATCAGGGCTAGCCACGCGTACGTTGACCCTAACTATCCGCTACGCAGGTTTCGACACGTACACGCGATCAAAAACTTTGCCCGAGCCGACGCTTCTCGATGCCGACATCTACTCCGCATTCCAGAATCTTTTCCACGAACATCGCAATACGAAGCGCAAGATCCGGCTTCTCGGCGTCAGCCTGAGCGGCTTCTCGCATGGAGCCCAGCAACTCGACCTGCTCGCCNNCTGACCCGCGCTGCGGACATTTTGCGCGACCGCTTCGGCTTCGACTCCGTGAAGTTCGGCGGCTCTCTGCACTCCGACGGACCGAAGCGCGACCCCGACGAGTCCTAAAACGCATCGTTGCCGTATACTCTTCGACAATGAGTCCCATCGCACCTCCTGCAGTTCCTCAAGTGCCGCAACCCCGGTGGCCGGGAAGGTTTCGGCGCACCCGCACATTCTGGCAACGCGTAAGCGAAGGCAAAGACATCGACGATCTTTGGGCGCAGTTTACCGCCGACGCCCGCGCCAGCTACGGCTTCTACGGAAAAGATGTGGACTGGGACGAAGTAGAATCGCTACCCCATTGGCGCCGCCCACCCTACATCGCCAAGCAATTTTTCTGGGCGCTGCTGATGAAGTTGTCGCCGGCCCGGCGGGTGCTCCTGCTCGGAACGTTGGCTCTGTTCCTTTTGTCCAGTGTGAGGGCGAACTTCGACNNAAGCGCGATCTGGAAATCGCCCGTGAAATCCAGACCTGGCTGGTGCCGTCGATCCCTCCAGAGGTGCCCGGCGGAGACATTGCGTTCGCGACGCGGCCGCAAAACTCGGTGGCTGGCGACTATTACGACGCCTTTTATCCGACGGTGAACCCCGCCGAGGGTGGAAAACTCATGCTGGTGATCGCCGATGTGGCGGGCAAGNNTGCGCACTGTCGCGGGCGAGGACGCGCCGCTGGATTCGCTGGTGCCGAGGTTGAATCGCTATGCCTGTGCGCACAGTCTCGATGGACGGCGGTTCACGACGGCGGTTCTGGCGCAGTACGAGCACGCCACCGGCTGCCTCACCTACGTGAACGCGGGACACAATCTGCCCGTACTGCGGCGCGCGAACGGCACCCTGGAGGAACTCGATAGGGGCGGGCTGCCGCTGGGCATTGAATCCGATGCGCTTTATGAGACAGGACACACGTGCTTAAGTTCAGGCGATGTGTTGATTCTCTTCACCGATGGTTGCATGGAAGCTTTCAACGCGGCCGGCGAGGAGTTCGGAAACCAGAGATGGCTCGCGGCGATTCGCGCTCTGCCAATCGGCACCGCGCAGGAGTCTCTGTCCTATTTGATGAGGCAGGTAGACCAATTTGTGGGTACCACGCGACAGTCCGACGACATCACGTGCATGGTTTTCCGCCGTCAGTAGAACGACCACAGCCTTCGGCAAAAAACCACGTCACCGGTCGCTCCGCGCTGTCATCCGGACGATATCCGGCAAGGATAGCCGAAGGGATCCCAACGCAATCCTCGTTGGGGACGAACCGACATCCGCAGGACAAGAACACAGCTCGGAGCTAGCGCAACCTAACCCTCCCGGTAACGAGCAAGCCTGGAATCCCTTGCCCCTAGAGTTTCGTTCACAGGGACCTCCACATCGTTAACAGCGTACGCGACACGCTAGCCGACACTCATGTGCAGCTTGGCCGCTACCGAGAGCATAATTCTAGCTGTGAACACCGCGAAGACCAGTCGACTCGAGTTGCACGGCGTTATGAATTGGACCGAAGTGAATTGAGATCGTACAGCATTCCTTCGCGTTATC
>PLKR01000042.1:2090-3170 GCA_003140655.1 Acidobacteriaceae bacterium
GTCGACTACGACATCGCGACCGACGCCCTGCCCGAGCAGGTGGTGGCGATCTTCCCCGAAAGCGTTGCTGTGGGCGCACGGTTCGGAGTGGTGTTCATCCCGGGTGATGGTTTCAAGGTCGAGGTAGCTACGTTTCGTTCCGACGGCAACTATTCGGACGGGCGGCGTCCGGACCAGGTCGTTTACGCCAAGTCGCCGGAGCAAGACGTAAAGCGGCGCGACTTCACGATTAACGGCTTGCTCATGCGGCCCGAGACCGGCGAAGTCCTNNGCAAGCTGATCTGAAAGCGGGCGTGATTCGCGCCATCGGCGAGCCCGACCGGCGATTTACCGAAGACAAGTTGCGCCTCATGCGCGCAGTGCGCTTTGCGGCGCGGTTCGGGTTTGCGATCGAGCAGGAAACGTTTGAGGCCATCCGGCGTCATGCCGGCGAGATCACGATAGTGTCCGCGGAGCGCCTGCGCGGCGAATTGTCCAAGTTGTTGACCGAAGGCGCGGCAAAACAGGGATTCGAGCTGCTGGATCAAGCTGGCTTGCTGGAGGCGGTGCTGCCAGAGGTTGCTGCCATGAAGGGTGTCGAGCAACCCCCGCAATACCACCCGGAAGGCGATGTCTGGACCCATACGCTCCTGATGCTCGAAGGCCTTCCCGCCGGATCGCCTGCGACACTGGCGTGGGGCGTCTTGCTCCACGACGTCGGCAAGCCGCCTACGTTCCGTTCGGTGGCGGTAACCGGCGATCGAATACGGTTTGACGGACACGTAGACGTGGGCATTCGAATGGGTGAGGAGATTTGCCGGAGATTCCGGTTCTCGAACGAGGATACGGAGCAAATTCTGGCGCTTATCGCGAACCATATGAGGTTTAAGGACGTCGAACAGATGCGGCCCGCCACGCTAAAAAGGTTTGTGCGGCTGCCTCGGTTCGAGCAACACATGGAGCTGCATCGGCTGGATTGCTCCTCGAGCAATCGACGCTTACAGAGCTTCAATTTCGTAAGGAGGTTGCTGGAGGAAACTCCCCCGGAGCAGATTCGCCCCGCTAAATTATTGACGGGCAATGATTTACTTGATATGGGGT
>PLKR01000452.1:0-3465 GCA_003140655.1 Acidobacteriaceae bacterium
TGGGTCAACATGACTTCGCGATCGTGCTGAAAATTCTGGAATGTAGTGACGGAGTTCCGCAGGTCCTGCACAATACCTTCACGCACGTGGCTTTGCACGCTGTGCCGCACCACCAGAAGGCTCAGCGCCGTCAAGCCGGAGGTGATCAGAACCATCGAGAGCAGAAAGCGCGTACGCAGGCGGGTTCGGGGCACCAGTGCGTTTCCGGACCGTGCTGGGAAAGTTTGCGAGCCGGGTTCTGATGAAGGGGCCAAGGGATCTCAGCGAACGAACTTGTAACCCATTCCGTGTACAGTGCGGAAGTGTACCGGACTGGCTGGGTCGCGTTCCAGTTTTTGGCGAAGCTTCAGGATGTGGTTGTCCACGGTGCGGGTCGAGGGATAATTCTGGTATCCCCAAACTTCGTTCAGCAATTCGTCACGGCCGATCACCCGGTCGGCATTTTGCACCAGGAATTGCAGGGTTTTGAATTCTTGCGCGGTTAAAACCACCACCCTGCCCTCGCGCACGACTTCCATTTTCTTGAAGTCAATCGTGATGCCGTCGAAGCTAACCAGGTTGACAGTCGCCGTTCTCGAGGTATGCCGCAGAGCCGCGCGCACGCGCGCCAGCAATTCCCTGGGGCTGAAGGGCTTGGTGACATAGTCGTCCGCGCCCAACTCGAGCAACAGAACCTTGTCGGAGACATCGCTGGTTGCGCTGAGAACCACGATTGGCAGCGTCGGCGCCTGCGCCTTGATCTCTTTGCACACATCGCCGCCCGAAAGCTTGGGCAAACGAAGGTCGAGAATGACGACTGCGGGCGGCGCCGCCTGGAAGCTCTCCAGCGCCGATTTCCCATCCGCTTGGACCTCAACCGTGTAACCCTCGGACTCGAACAGCCGCCTTAGTGCTTTCTGGACAGCCGGATCGTCCTCGACTACGAGAATTCTTCCCATCGGCCGCGTAGAGTTCATCGGATCTACCGATCTTACCGTGCTCATTGGTGTGGCGATTTGACCCATAAAGCCATCCTCACTCGATTTGGGCCCGTCTTCCGGATATTGACCGGAGCTTGCTGTTTTGCTCTAACTTGGCCCGCGACAAGTGAAGCTTACAACGTTTCTGCCTGTTTTCAGGGCAAGAGCCAAAGGTTTGACAAATCTTTTACATTTTCACGCCCATGTAAAAAGCGGTTGCGGCAAGAGGCTTGCTACGAATTCGCGCTGCCGTAGAATACAAACAGCTTGCCGGTTTCTGCTGAATTCGATCGTTTGCGCGTCGTCCTGGTGGACGCGCGCAATCCCCTCAACATCGGCGCGGCTGCTCGGGCGATGAGCAACTTTGGATTTCAGCATCTCCGGGTAGTGAATCCTTATGATGTGGCATTTCAAGGCGCGCGTTCCGCCGTGGGCGCCGCGGAGGTGCTGGCCAGAGCTGAAAAGTACGAAACTGTAGCCGAGGCGATTGCCGATTGCTCGCTGGTGGTCGGAACCACCGCCATCGGCCATCGCGACCTGCAGCATTCTCTCCAGCGCCTGGAGGCGGGTGCGCCCCTCATTCGCGCGCATCTTGCATCCGGCGGTGGCGCTTGCGCTCTGCTGTTCGGATCGGAGAAATTCGGGCTCTCCAACAAAGACATGAGCCACTGTCACTGGCTGATGCACATCCCCACGCGAGAGGAACATTTCTCGATGAATCTGGGGCAGGCGGTGGCGGTTTGTTTGTACGAACTGATGCGCGATCCTGGCGCGATGCCGGAGTCGAAGCAGGGAACTCCGGCCTCTTCAGCCGAGGTGGAGCGAATTACTGAGACCTTGCTCACCGCGCTCCGCGCCAGCGGCTATCCGAAGTTGAACTCGTCGGATTCTTTTGAAGGCGCTGTCCGCCGTTTAGTGCGGCGGCTCGACTTGCAAACGGGCGACGCGGAATTCCTGCTGGGCATGTTGCGGCAGATGGTTTGGAAGATGAAGACTAAAGAATAGCGGCGAGGNNGCGTCCAAACTGAAAGCGCAAGACCCACTCACTGGCGGCCGCCCGTCCGCCTACCTGGGGCGGAGTGAATTTCCAGCGGTTTGCAGCGGCCAGCGCCCGGTTCGCAAAGTACTTGCTCGGTCCGGGGGAGACGAGGGTTGCTTGTGAGACGTTCCCGGAAGCATCCACGGAAACTTGGACGCTGACTCTCACATGGCCTTCGATGGTGTCCTGTGCACCCCGCGAGACGTCCGGCAAAACTTGCTGCATCACGCTCCCATGCACGACTCGTTTCTGCGCAGGCTTTTCCTTCTCTGAAAACGGCGCAGGTGATTGCGGCGCGGGAGTGTCAGCGGCGGGTGGGGCGCTTGCAGGGCGAGCCTCCGCGGCCGGGTTCGTCGGCTGACGGACCACAAACTTGCTACCCACCCAGGCTACGAGGAGGAGCGCTGCTACGACGATGGGTACGACGATCCACCGCTTTGGACGCGGTTGCGGGGCACGCGCCTCGAATGCCTTCGCACCCATCGCCTCGGTTTGGGGAGCCCTGGTTTGGAGATTCTGGGTTCGAATCTGGGTGAGGATATCGGCCACCGTGCAGCGCTGCTGAGGATCGGCCTGCAGGCACCGCCGCGCAATTTCACGGAAGGGTTGCGGAATTGTTTCGGGCACGGCAACCGGTCCTTGACGCCCATTCTTCAATTTCGGTTCGTTCTGTGTCAGGACGGCAACCAGCGTGAGGCCGAGCGACCAAATATCGGCCGCCGGGGACAGTCCGACGGTCGTGACTTCAGGTGCGTCGTACGCGCCGGGCGCGCGCCCGGTGCCGCGCTCCCCGCTCTTGCCCAGTCCGTCAGCGGAAATCTTCAACTGGTTGTCGACCGCCATGATGTTCGAAGGCTTGATGTGGCGGTGCACGAAGCCAGACTGGTGCAGGAAAGCCAGGACCCCAGCCGTGGGCTGGAGCATCTCGGAAGCCTCCGCTGGAGAAAGCGGCCGAAGTGGAAGAATCTCCGCCAAATTCTCTTCGGCATACTCCATGACGACGTACAGAAGCCGCGTGCCGTCGATCAGGCAGCGCCCGGATGCAAACAGTCGAAGCAGATGGGGATGGGAAAGCTTCCTGGCGGCGGCCCAGCGAGAAAGTTGAGCGTCTTCATCCAGGCGCTCCGCGCGGATGAGCTTGATGACGGTCCTCTGCGATCCCGTGCCGGTCCGCTGCGTGAGAAATACGGCGCTGTGATCCGAGCTTCCCAGCCACTGCCGCAGCGGGAACTTTTCATCAACTTCGCGGCCTTCCCAGTTTTTCCAGAGTTCGGTCGGAGTGCTCATGGCTTGGGTCGGAGTGCTCATAGGGCCAATCCCTTCTCGCAGCCTATTCTATTCCAGCCTCGGCCCTGGCGCTCTCTGAAATTGGTGGCAAAATGCGCCTGTGGCAAAGGCCCGCAGTTCCCTTATTTCAGAAGATCCTCGGTCACCCCGTATTGTTGAGAATGAGCCGATCGGCGGTTG
>PLKR01000452.1:3481-5297 GCA_003140655.1 Acidobacteriaceae bacterium
GACAAACTAGGGCGGAATGCGCGAAGCTGCGGTGGGGCTGTGTCGAAATCGAGCTAGGGCGGCTAGGCCAGCTCCAATTCAATCTTCTTCGCAGCCGGATCCAGCTTCGCGATCCTAAACTTGCGAACCTGCCCAGCGCGAACGGGATCGGGCTCCGTACCGCCGGCGGGCGTTCCGCCCTTCCAGCGCGCCTGCAGCATAGACCCCAGCGAAGACAAATCGGGCTTCACCTTACGTGCCGCGGATGACAACTCCGGTTCGGTCTGCGTGGTTGGGGATACCGGACTCGCCGCATGCATGCGGCAATTGGCTTGGATGCCTTCGCCCAGCTCCACGCGTGCGTGTTCTCCTGCAACTTCGATCATGCGACCGGTAACCACATCGCCTTCCTTATGTTCGGCGATATATTCATCGATGCCGCTGGGTACCAACTGCTTCATGCCCAGCCGCATCTGCCGCTTCTCCGTATCTACTGCCAGCACCTGGGCCTTGACCAGTTGCCCAACCTTCAGCACTTCTTGCGGATGGTTGATGCGCTTATCGGCGCTCATGTCGCTGATGTGAATCATGCCCTCAACACCTTCGGAAAGCTGTACGAATGCGCCGAACTTCGTGATGCTGATGACCGGCCCTTCGATCGCCGTGCCCGCAGCGAAGCGCTCCGCCACTTCGGTCCACGGATCTCCCAGCGCCTGCTTCAGGCCGAGGGAGATGCGACGCTCGCCGGAGTTCACCCCTAGAATCACTGCCTCGACGGTCTCGCCCGCTTTCACCAATGTGCTGGCGCTCTTCAACTTCCTGCCCCACGACATCTCCGAAACGTGAATCAGCCCTTCGATCCCCGGCTCCAGTTCCACAAACGCACCGAACTCGGCCACGCGCGTAACTGTGCCGCGCACGCGTTCCCCCACGTTGTACTTTCCGGCCACTGCATCCCAAGGATGGGGCTGCAACTGCTTCAGCCCGACGGAAATGCGCCGGTTGTCCGAATCCGTCGAAATCTTGAGCACTTTGACGTCGATCTGCTGCCCCAGCGAGAGCACGTCCGCAGGCTTGTTGACGCGGCTCCAGGCAATGTCACTCACGTGCAGCAACGCATCCACGCCGCCCAGATCGACAAAAGCGCCGTAGTCGGTGAGACTGCGCACTGTAGCGCTCACCNNCGACCACCACGTCTTCGTCGGTCACGTCGAGCTTGATAATCCGGCAGAGGATCTCCTGCTCCACCAGTTTCTCCATTTCAGCGGCGTCACGCGCTCCGCTGCGCGAGGCTGGCATGAACGCTCGCACTCCCACATCCACGCTGAGGCCGCCTTTAATCACGCCCGTCACCGTGCCCACGATTGTCGCCTTTTCGGCGAAAGCTTTCTCCAGAGCCGACCAGTCTTTTGGCCGCTCAACTTTGGCTCGGGTTAGCTGGTAATAGCCCTCCGGATCGCGGCCCGTGACCGAGACCGGCAGCTTATCGCCGGCCTTCACAGTTTCGCCGGCACCCTGTGAGGCAGCCAGTGGCAGGATGCCTTCGCTCTTGAAGCCGATATCGAGGAAGACCGAGTCGCCGGTAACAACAATTACCGTACCCACGAGTTGCTTCCCGCCATCTTCAGTTTTGCGCGAGTGGCTCTTCTCGTACTGGGACAGCATGTCGCCGAAGGACTCGTCGGGTGCGGCGGCGGGTTCAGCAGTAAGTTGGGATTCCGGAATGCTCGGGTTGGACATGATGAAGTCAGGAAGAAGCTAAAAAAGAA
This sequence comes from Acidobacteriaceae bacterium, assembly GCA_003140655.1. GTDB lineage: Bacteria > Acidobacteriota > Terriglobia > Terriglobales > Acidobacteriaceae > Sulfotelmatobacter. The sequence continues at coordinate 5,230 of PLKR01000452.1, forward strand.
TACACCAGAATGGCGGGTTTGGTTACGAATTGGTGAGGAGTTCGATTTTGAATGACAGGCCTCGGGAA
>PLKR01000339.1 GCA_003140655.1 Acidobacteriaceae bacterium
CATGGCCTGGATGATGGACACCTACTCCATGCACATGCGCCAGACGGTAACCGCGTGCGTCACCGGAAAGCCCATCAACATCGGGGGTTCCCGCGGACGCCGCGAGGCTACTGGCCGCGGCGTAATGGTGGTATGCGATGAGGCCATCAAGAAGCTCGGCCTATCGCGCGAGAGCAGCCGCGTGATTGTGCAGGGCTTCGGCAACGTGGGCTCGAACGCCGCACAACTCATGCATCAGGCGGGATACAAAGTGGTGGGCATCGCCGAAGTAGGTGGCGGCCTTTACAACAAGAATGGCATCGACTTAAACGGTCTGGTCGAATTCCGTCAGAAAAATGGAACGGTGCACGGCTTTCCCGGCGCGGAAGCCTACGATACCGCCGAGTTGATCACCACCGACTGTGAAATCCTGATTCCCGCGGCGACCGAGAACGTCATCACTTCGCGCAACGTTGATCGCGTAAAATGCCGCATCCTGGCCGAAGGCGCCAACGGTCCCACCACCTCGGCTGCAGACGATGTCTTAACCGATAAGGGGGTCTTCGTGATTCCAGACATCCTGGCCAACGCCGGTGGCGTCACGACCTCTTACTTTGAGTGGGTGCAGGACCGCCAAGGCTACTTCTGGAAGGAGTCCGTCGTCAACGAGCAACTGGAAGAGATCATGATCTCTTCGTTCGGCGATGTAGTGCGCTACGCCGAGACGCACAAGGTGAACAATCGCATCGCGGCGTACATGCTGGCCATTGATCGCGTGGCCTACACCATCCGCCAGCGCGGTATTTACGCTTAGGAGAACCTATGAAATCGATTTGCAGAAATCTTGCGGTAAGCGTTCTGGCTCTGCTGTTCGCAGTCTCGTTGGCAAGCATCGTCGTTGCAGGGCAGGAACCGGGCTCAAAGCCTGAGGCCATGGCGTCGCCGGCTCAGATGGCGAACGCGGCTGCCGCCGATAAACTCGACATCAACACAGCGACCAAAGATCAGCTCAAGGGACTGCCGGGAATCGGTGACGCCTATTCGCAGAAGATCATCGACGGTCGTCCTTATCGCACGAAACTGGATCTGGTCCACAGGAAGATCATCCCCCAGGCAACTTACGACAAGATCAAGGATCAGGTCATCGCCAAGCAGCCGAAGGCGAGCGGAATGGCTCCGCCGAAGTAGTCGCGAGATCTCGGCTTCCAGCCAGGGAACTATTCTGGGACCATCGTGCCCTAACGTCACATTCGCTTGATTGCGTTCCCTCCCACCGTGGAGGATAATCTAGGTGTCTCCCGGAAGCATTGCTGAGCCGCGGTGAACCTACCCAACTCCATCACGCTGATCCGCATCTGCAGCATTCCTCTGCTGATCTGGATCTTATCTTCCAATCATTTCAGCAGCGAACACGGCGCTAAAGAGCTGCTGGCCTCGGCGATATTCATTGCCGCCTCCATGACCGACGGCATAGATGGATACCTGGCTCGCAAGCGCGGCCAGATTACTACCATGGGCATTCTGCTCGATCCCATGGCCGACAAACTTCTCATTGCCGCCGCGTTCGTGACCCTGGTGCAGTTTAATCCCAGCCTGGTTCCGGCCTGGATCGCGGTGATCATCATTGGCCGCGAGTTTCTGGTGAGCGGCCTGCGTTCCATCGCTGCCTCCGGAGGCTTCACCATCGAAGCCAGTGAATTGGGCAAATTCAAGATGGTAGTGCAAATCGTTTCTGTGGTCGCTGTAATTCTCGACCACCGCTGGAAGGAGTGGCCGGTTTACGGGAACTTCATCTTCCCGGTGCACTGGATTGCCTACGTCGCGATCTGGTTTGTAGTCTGCGTTTCGCTGGTTTCAGCCGTCGATTACTTCGCCGCATTCTGGTCGAAGATTGACCGGCGTGCGTCCAAACGCCGCCGCCGCGAATTCATTCTCAGCCGGCGACGCAAGCCGCAACCGGCCCCGCGGCCGGCAGATGCCGATGTCGCCCCTACAACATAATTCGACCTCGGAGTCGGCTGCCTGGGAAGTAAATAAATCTGAAGGCGGCAAACCCGCAACCGACGCGGTTTCCGGCCCGAAATTTTCCGGCCCGGAGTTCTCTCACGAAGAGCGCACTTTGCTGCTTCGCCTGGCGCACGATTCCATTTCTTCGGCGTTGCAGCATCGCGAGATTTCTCTGGATCCTCCCACTCCCCACCTCGCCGAACCCCGCGGCGCTTTCACTTCGCTCTATTTGCGCAAGAATTTATCGGGACAGGATCAGCACAGAGAAGAATTGCGGGGATGCGTCGGCTACATACTGCCCACTTGCTCAGTCTTCCGGGCTGTGGCGGAAACCGCGCGCGCCGCCGCTTTCGACGACAACCGCTTCCCGCCGGTCACCATGGAAGAAGCTCCGCATCTCGAAATTGAGCTAAGCATTCTCTCGCCCGCGCAACCGCTTCCCGCCGACGAAATCGTGGTTGGCCGCCACGGTCTCCTCATTAGCTGGCATGGCCGCCGCGGCCTTTTGCTGCCCCAGGTGCCCGTCGAGCGTGCCTGGGACCGCACAGCTTTTCTGCAGCAAACCTGCCGCAAGGCCGGACTGCCCCTGGATGCCTGGCAAAAAGGCGCGACCATCGAAGCCTTCACCGCCGAAGTCTTCGGCGAGAAAAGTGGCCGGTGACCAAAGGCAGTGATCAGTGATCAGTGGCCAGTCGCCAGTAAGAACCCGCTGGTCACCTGAGTCTTCGCGCAACCCTCGTGGATTTTCTCAAGGTTCCACTGGCCACTGCAAATAAAACCGGGGACGGTTGCCCGTCCCCGGCTCGACTGCGTCTGTTCTGCTTACGAGAGGTTATTGCGGTTGTTGCGTCTGTTCGTCCAATTCCACACCATCGCCAGCGTGCACGTCTTCCATGGCAAACACGATCATTCCGGTTGCCGTGGTGGGCGTGGTCCCGATGACGACGATCTCGCCTACCGCGCGGCGCGGCAGATCTCTCATGTGAATCACCGGACCGTTCGACTTGGTAAACATGGCTGGATCTACCGACGGCTGCTTCTTCTGTGTGTCTTCACTGATTGCGGCCTTGAACGAAAGCGAGTCCACCGGATCGCGCAGTTCCGTCTCATAGTTCCGCACGGCGCGGAAATAGTCGCCCACCTTGACACCCTGGTTCGATCCTACGTTGAAGTAAACCTTCTGACCTGTTCCCACCACCGAGTCAAAATCCTTTCCCATCACGATGCGCCCGGAAACCTTGCTGGCCGTGGGCAGGAAGCGGTCGAAACGAAGCGGCGCATGAAATGACACCAGCGGTTTCTCGGCGAAAGGAATCGCCGTATCTCCCGGATTGATGGGATCACACGAGTACTCGATCAGCGCCACCGCTGTCTTGCTGCGGGTGTCGATCACGCGGACGCGGCCGATTTCCCCGTACGGCTGTCCCGCGGCCTGGAGCAGCTTCCGCTGTCCGGGATACATCTCATACTCGTTGATGTCGCGCACAGCGCGCACAATCTCGTACTCCGCCCCAGTGCTGTAACCCGTCCCTTGCAAATAGACGATGTCGCCCTTGACGAACTTCGTAGTAAACGGAGTATCCAACCCGCCAGCGACAAACCGGGCGTCGGGCAGGGTCTCGCGGTTGATGAAACCAGCGCAGTACACATCAGCGTAAGTAGGCATCTGCACCCGCTGAGTGGGAAAGTTGGCGGACGTCAAGACCGTTCCGTCCGGGGTGGTCGGGCCCGCCGCAGTTGCATCAGACGCCGATTGCGCCCAGGCCGCAGTCGCGACCAACAACACTAACAGTCCTGTTTTCTTCATGTTACCTCCGAGAAGAGACACACGATGCCCCCTCTCCAGCAAAATGTTGCGGAAGCAAGGCTTCAGTTGGAAGGTAACAAGCGGGTAAGAGGGGGTCAAGGTTACGAGGGTGTCAGGCGGTCTGTGGAAATAGGTTTTTCGTGCGATTTGTGAATACTTAGTTGCATCTGGAATTAAGCCCCTGTAAGATTCGCGCCGAACCTCTTGACAAATACCATTGATTCAAATCATTGATTCAAGATGATTTCTGCTGCCAACAGCTATCCGCCCCGCCTGCTCCCCCTGCGCCTGCCGCGGGTCTGTGTCGTGGTCACTGCTCCAGACCCCGCTGAACTGGTCGAAAAAGCCGAGGCCCTGATTCGCGATAACTCCTTCCTGGAGTTCAGGTTGGACTACATTTCAAAGCCCGCTTTGGCGCTTCCCAAGGTCAAGCAGTTCCTCGAAACTCACCCCGGCACCGTGGTCATCGCCACTTGCCGCCGTGTCGCCAGTGGAGGCAAATTCCGCGGTTCCATCGCCTCTCAACTCGACATCCTCTCCAAAGCCTCGGCCCTCGGCTGCCAACTGGTTGATGTCGAACTCTCAACCGCACTAAAGTGTAAACCGGCGCAACTGCAGAAGCTCCGTGCTCGTTCAGCTCTGATTCTTTCCTTTCACGACTTCCGCGGAACCAAGAAGCTCGACGAAACTCTGGAGAGGATGCGCGCCTTCCCCGCCGACTTCTACAAAGTCGTCGGCACGGCCACCACTCTCTCCGACAATGTTTCCATGATCCAGTTTCTGGGCCGCGAAGCCGATAACCATTCTCTGGTCGGCCTGTGCATGGGCGAACAAGGCATCATCAGCCGCGTGCTCGGAGTCCGCGCCGGCAGCGTCTTCACCTTCGCCGCCGTCGGTCCCGGAGAAGAAACCGCTCCCGGCCAGGCCACCGCGCAGGAGCTGCGCAGCGTCTACCGCATCGAGCAGGTAGATGCCGCCACCCGCGTCTACGGCGTTGCCGGAGACCCCGTCACCCACTCGCTCTCGCCCGCCATCATGAATGCGGCCTTCCGCCGTGAGAACGTCAATGCCGTCTATCTGGCCTTGCATGCCAAGACCCTCAAAGATCTGCTGAACTGCGTGCGCCAGATTCCCATCCACGGCCTGAGCATCACCATGCCGTACAAGGAAGCTATCCTTCCTTACCTCGACAACACCGACTCTCACACCACAAAGATCGGAGCCTGCAACACCGTGGTCCGCGCCCAGGATGGCAAACTCTACGGCTTCAACACCGACACCTCCGGAGTAGTACGCCCGCTGGAACGCCGCCTGACCACCCTGCAAG
>PLKR01000209.1 GCA_003140655.1 Acidobacteriaceae bacterium
ATTTTTAGTACCCGCCAACTTGCCGCTCGGGAGCCGCGCCTTTCGTCTAGTATAAATGCCTAATATTTATCTTGACAACGAAAGTACGATGCGCTATACTTCTTTTTGTAAAGAACTGCGCCTCGCCAAACCCGCGAGAGCATCCCAAACACAATTCAAATCCTAGTTTTCTGGAGATTTTCCATGTCTGCTACTTTCTCCATCGACCGCCGTATCTATCTCTGCGCATTCACTTTCGCCGATGGCCGTCGCTGCCGCATTCCGCGCTCCGCTGGCCATCCAGACCTCTGCACCTTCCCCGCCCGCAAAGACGCGGCAGCCCGCGCCGCCCAGCAATTCGACCAGCAATTCGACCGGGAAATCGTCAGCGACCTCTCCAGCGAATACACTTCCGCCTGCGATCTAACTCCCGCATTGCGTCGTTTCTTCGCTGCCGTGGCTCGGGGCCAAGCTAAACCCAAGGCCGCCAACACCTTAGCCTACCTGGGGCAAATCATGGTCCAGTCCATCCACTTGGCACAGAACCAATGCATCAAGGCCTTTGGCAACCGAGCCGGATCGAAATTATCGCCAGCAACCCCTACCCAACGCGACGCTCAACCTTCACGGCGCCGAACCAAACCTCGAATCCGATCCCAGCACCAACAGCCCAGGTAACATTCCGGGTTGTTCAATCCAAACGTAAATCGTCCCAGAANNTAAGATCATCAAAACAAACAACTTTAACCACCTTTAGAGTGGACACTTGTGAAAATGCTGAAAGCGGGGCCCGGCGGGAGAAATCCGTAGAAACAATTAACGGTCGTACAACGCGAGCTATGTTCGACGGCCACGCAGAGAATCCCCAGCCATAATCCACGAGGCCCCACACATTCCCAAAGCAATAAACGCGCTGGACCACTCGTTTGGATTATGAGAGCGCGGTGCGCTCATTAATCTGGGTGCATGCAGAAACAAAAACCAAAGCAGAAACATCGTTCCCAGCAGCACTGCCGCCAGACGGTCCATCGTTTTAATCGCAATGCTGATTCCAGCCGCGACAAAGGCCGCACCGGTGAAATACGCCCAGAACAAGGCCCCCGGGAACCAAGCCGGTATCAGGCTGGCGATAAAACGGAGCAGGAGAAAATGGTCGATACCGAACACTATGGAAGAAACTGCGAAAAGGTAGCGGCCAGACTTTAGGAGTAAGTCAAGCGGACCGGCCCATTTTTGGATATGTGGCGGATGCGGCGCGAAACTTGCGGCCAGCGTCCACGACGCGGCACACATGGATAAGGTTTCAAACGCGGTGGTACGAAAGCCGAGATCGAAGGGATGCGCAGCCACTTTGGGTACCTGAAGAGCCAGGACACACGCAAAAAAGAAAGCTCCCAACAGAATGGCCACCAGTCGCGGCATGACATTGTTCGCGATGCACACACCCGCCGCGATCAGCGCGATACCCGCAAGATATACCAACGCGGGGTTTGCAGGGAGCCAAGGTATGACCGGCATCACGGCTTGTCCAAAGCGCGCGCAGACGATGTTTTCCACGCCGAAGGCCGCGATGGCGATGGCAAATAACAGCCGACCTTGCGCGATGATTTTATCCATAGAAACTCTGCTACCCGTTTATGACGCAGACGCGCGGCTCAGGTTAGTTCGTTGATCCGTCGCACCATCGGAAACNNGGAACCGCATTTCACGAACGAACGCTGGCGCTTTGCGAGAGCCTCAATTATCGCGAATGGTCCGGGTACTACACCGTCGGCGTGTACGAAATGCATCACGAGCATGAATACAATGCCATTCGCAATTCCGCGGCGCTGATCGACATTTCTCCGCTTTTTAAATATCGCATTACCGGAAAAGACGCCAGCAAATTCGTCAATCGCGTCATCACCCGCGACATCAAAAAAGTCGCCGTCGACCAGGTCATCTACTGCTGCTGGTGCGACCCCGGCGGCAAANNATGATTATCGCTGGACCGCGGCGGATCCGAGTCTGCGATGGTTTCAGCAAAATGCGCTGGGTCTCGAGGTGCAAATCGCCGATCTTTCCGAGCAACTCGCCGCCCTGGCCATTCAAGGCCCCACGTCCGGCCGCTTGCTGCAAGGCGTAACCAACGCGGACGTCACCAACCTAAAATATTTTCGCGTCACGCGCGGCAAAATCGCCGGCGTGCCCGTGGACATCTCCCGCACGGGCTATACCGGCGACCTCGGTTTTGAACTGTGGATCCCCTGGGGAAAAGCCGTGGCCGTCTGGGACGCGCTGGTCAAGAACGGCAAAGCCTTCGACGTGCATCCCGCCGGAATGATGGCCCTCGACGTCGCGCGCATCGAAGCCGGCTTAATCCTCATCGAAGTCGATTACACCTCCAGCAAAAAAGCGGTGATCGAGTCGCAGAAATTTTCACCGTCGGAGATTGGCCTGGGAAAATTAGTGGATCTGAAAAAAGACAATTTTGTAGGACGCGAGGCGCTGCTTCGCGAGGCAAAGAAAGGCCCCGAGCGCGCNNAACGAAGTAGAAGCCCTCTACGACAAAATGGACATGGCCCCGCAGGTGCCGAGCATGGCCTCGCGCGTAGCGGTCCCCGTGTACCGCGGCGGCAAGCACATCGGCAAAGCCACTTCCACAACGTGGTCACCAACGCTGAAAAAAATGATCGCGCTAGCCTGCATAAATCGCCAAAGCGCGGTTTTGGACAACACACTACAAGTAGAAATGACCGTCGAGGCCGTCCGCCACACCGTCTCAGCGAAGGTCGTATCGATGCCCTTCTTCAATCCCGCACGCAAGACCGCCGTTCCCGCAACTTAGCGCCGTAAAGCGAAGCTGGCGGCAATCCAGCACTAATGCGCGGCAGCAAATTTCTCCGCCGAAGAAAGCAATTCGTCGAGCGCGCCACGATCCAGCAACTTACCGCGAATCACGACAGCGGCAATCCGCGACGTGTTGTGAATATCCGCAAGCGGATCAGCATCGAGGAGCACCAAATCCGCAGCTTTTCCTTTTTCAATGGTTCCCTGCGTCGCGCTCTTGCCCATGAATTCCGCGGCGCCGACCGTCGCCGTTTGCAGCGCTTGCATAGGCGTCAAGCCAGCGCGCACCAAGAGCGCGAGCTCTTCATGCAGGCTAAAGCCGGGATAAACNNAACAAATGGAGCTGCCGTATCCGTCCCTGGCAGAATCTTTACTCCAGCGCTTTGCATTTCACCAACGACGCGCTCGGATTGGGCCATTAATGCTTCCCGAACGGTGCTGTCTTGCAATTTCGCGATCGCAGCATTTTGCACAGCCATTTTCTTCCAGCGTTCGAGCACGCCGCGCGGCACGTATTTCGCCCGCGAATCCTGCACGTCCGACAAATTCCCGCGAGGATACGCGTCCTGTTGCAGCAGAATCAGCGTGGGCGTCTGCCAGGTGCCATTNNGTTCATCGCTCGAGCAGGCCCGCAACACGCCGGTCAGATGCTCGATGCTCTTTTGTCCCGCAGCGGAAGCTTCCGCTGCCGTCACGTGGTCCGGCACATGACCGACAAACGAAATGTGTTCACGTTTGCAGGCTGCGGCGATGGCAAAGTACGCGCCGCGACCTAACATCGATTGCACTTTGATGAAGTCGACGCCACGTTGCACCAAGTCGCGCACATCTTCCGACGCTTCCGCCGGGTCGGTCACCACTAGCGAAGGTTGAAACGACGGCGGACTGCCATCCAGATACGGTCCAGCAAGAAAAATCCGCGGCCCCAGCCGCTTCCTTGCCACAATCTCGCGCCGCAGCGGCAAGAGCGATTCCAAATATCCGCCCATATCGCGGACCGACGTAACACCATTCGCGACCAGCAGCGGGATCATGAATTCCCGGCTTCCGCCAGGTTCTCCAGCGCCCGTCAAATGCACATGCATGTCGGCAAGACCCGGAATCAGGAATTTGCCGCGGCCATCCACGATCGTAGTACGCCAAGAAAGTTTCGCTGTAGCNNGAGCCGGTCGCATCGAGTACCGTGACGTGCGTAATCGCCAGCGGCGCCTCAAGCGACGCACACGACCATGCCAGCGTACTCGCCACTATGACCATCCATAGTTGCAGCGCGAATGAAAAAATCCTGCGATGTGACGATTTCACTGGTTCAAACGATGGTATTTCTTCAGCACTTCCCGCAACCGCTCGTGCGGCAGCGCAATCGCTTTGTGATTTTCAATTCCCGTCATGGTTTCCGCGGCCACCATGGCGTTGATGACGGCTTCTTCGGTGGCCTGCACGGTCGCGGCAAACAGTTCGTCCATCTTGTCGTTNNTGCGATAAAAATATCGCCCGAGCCGTTGCCGGAAACGCTCCCGTCGCGGCCCAGGCCGAGGGAAACGCGTCGCGCCAGTCGTTTCAATTGATGCGCCACCAGCGGAGCATCCGTCGCCACTACGACGATGATCGATCCGCGCTCCATTCCTGCGAAGGATGCCGACGCATA
>PLKR01000472.1:0-1755 GCA_003140655.1 Acidobacteriaceae bacterium
TCGGACACACATAGATGTGGAGTTTGTCACTCCCACTCTTGATGATCAATTCGATTAGCTCTTTTTTGGTCCCCAAAGGAAGGACGTTTATTTCGTCCACCATTCCCTTAGTCTTCATCTCCGTGTGAGTGTCATACTCGGGAAGGTTGCTGCTGTCTTGGGCTTTTTGCGATATTCCCGGCATGGCAAACAAGAGCAGGAACAGGGCGGAAGACGCTTGGGTTGCTCGACGGCGCGGGATAATGCTCTTCAGTCCGAGTAGCACGGATCCTCCTCACAGCTTGCCGAGAGCCAAATCTCTAGGGTGAGGTGCTTCTTCTGCACGCACCCAGCAGAACGCTTACGATTGGTTCCCGAGGTTTCCTCAAAACGTTTCGTTACGATAAGGCCGCATACTCGTTCATCTTCCGGAAGAACAAAAACATCGTACACCCTCAGACTCGCCCAGGCCACAGGGAGAATGGTTTCGCTGCGGATGAACCTGCCGGATCAACCTGAAAGGTGCGCTCGTCTACAGTGTTGCCGCGTCCAGTCGTGCGAACTCCAGGAAGCACTGCCGGTTATGGTTTGTCCCGGAGTTCAGCCATTGGATCTGTGGATGAGTCCGGTAACCAGCGGATGGTTACCTTCAGCCCGCATCTCGACATTTCCTCAAGCAGGATATTCACCTTTCGTAATTCGCGGTGTTAGCAACCCACAACTAAACTTCGATGCGGGGGTTTAGATTTCACATGATCAACAAAATCACGAAGTCGCTCTTAGTCCTGGCAGTGGGTGGTCTCATGTTTGTTGGCGCCGCCGCTGCTCAAACCCAAGACACTTCCGGCGCGGGACCGGGACAGGTCGATCCAGGTCATCCTCGCGTCAACGAAGTCAATGCCCGCGAGCAGAATCAGCAGGACCGCATCGCGAACGGCGTCAAGAACGGCACCATGACGCCGGGACAGGCTTCGCGTGTGGAGAACAAAGAACAGCACATCGAGAACCAGGAAAAAGCGGATATGGCTGCCCACAACGGTCACCTGACCAAGGGCGAACAAAAACAGCTCAACAAGGAACAGAATCGTACGAGCAAGCAGATCTACAAAGACAAGCATGATGGGAAGTAGATTGAGCATCTGACTCCCCAAGTTCAGGACGAAAGCCGCGAGTCGTTGCGGCTTTTTTCTTTTCCTCCCGGCTTCATCGAAGCCGGTGTTGACCCCGGGACTCGCGTGAGCTTGGGGTTCTCCCGTTCCCTATTTCCTGGATTCCGGGATGGCATATGCCCTTTTGCGCTGGCTCTTGTCTATAATGGCCGGGGCACATCGCGGCTTCGGTTTTCCGGGCAGGAAGTCGGCTTTCCCGCTTGTCATTTTCTGATCGTCTCCGCGCCGCCGGTTGAGGTAGTGAAGAAGTGTCTGTTGATTGCATGAATGTGAAACCCGGAGTTGAAGTAGCCGGCCTGAGCGACGTGGGCTGCCAGCGCGAAAACAATGAGGACTCCTACCTCTATTGGGAGCCAGTCGGCGATGAGGAATTCCAGCGCAAGGGACGACTCGCTGTGATTGCCGACGGCATGGGCGGCCACGAAGGCGGCCAGGAAGCCAGCCGCTTGGCGGTTGAGACTGTTCGCGAAGTTTATGATCAGGCCTTCCACGACGATCCGCAGGCGGCTCTGGTGGAGTCGTTTGCCGCGGCTCACGCCCGCATTCAAGACTATGCCGATCGGCATCCCGCATTCCAGGGCATGGGGACTACCTGCACCGCCCTCGT
>PLKR01000472.1:1821-5827 GCA_003140655.1 Acidobacteriaceae bacterium
ACCTCCTGCTCTGTACCGACGGCCTTTGGAGCGTCGTGACCGAGGAAGAGCTGGAGGCGACGGTCAGCAGCAATGCTCCCGCCGAGTGTTGTGCCGCCCTGGTGAAGCTGGCTCGGCAACGCGGCGGCCCCGACAACATCACCCTGCAAGTTCTGCGCATCGGACCCGATCCACAACCCTAGATTCACGGGAATCTCTTCGAGCGTCCGTCACCGCAATAAAGCCGACTAATACAATGGACTTTGTGGCATAATCGCTAATCTCGGGGCTTTAGCCCTGGGGGACGACTATGAACTCCAGACGCAACTTCCTCAAACAACTTTCCGGTGCCGCGCTCGCCGCCGGCACAGCCCCATCCATCTTGACCTGGGCTCTCCCGCAGGGAGAATCCGTCGAGTTTCCCGGCGAAGACGGAATGATTCTTCGCTCTTTCCGTTTCGTCGATCTCGAAACCCCGGTCGAGTACTTCAGCACCTGGCTCACCCCCGTTCCCCACTTCTTCGTGCGCAACCACATGCACGAACCCGCCCAGCTCGATGCCCCCGACTGGCGTCTCTCCATTGGCGGGGAAGTGGAGAAGCCGTTCACCCTCAGCCTAGCCGAGCTTTCCAAACTCGAAACCCACTCAGTCGTCAACACGCTCGAGTGCGCCGGCAACGGACGCAGCCTCCATCGCCCTCAGGTCCCCGGCGTTCAGTGGGGCAAAGGTGCAGTGAGCACTGCCCGCTTTTCCGGCCCGAGCCTGCGCGACGTTCTTCAGCGCGCCGGAGTGAAGCCCACTGGCAAGCACGTCATGTTCCGCGGCCTCGATGAAGTTCCCGGCAAAGTCCCTCCTTTCATTCGCAGCATCCCCATCGAAAAAGGGCTCGACACCGATACGCTAATCGCCACCCACATGAACGGATCGCCTCTCACCAAGCATCACGGCTTTCCCGCACGCGCCCTCGCGCCCGGCTGGATCGGCGCGGCATCCTGCAAGTGGCTCACCGAAATCAAAGTGCTCGACGCAGAATTCGTCGGCAATTTCATGAGTCCCGCCTACCGCTGGCCCAACCAGCCGGTCAAGCCGGGCGATGCCGTGAAGCCCGAAGATACACATGCGCTCACCGCGCTGAGCGTGAAGTCGGTGATCTCCGAGCCAAGCGACGGCGCAAGCGTGAATTCAGGAAAAGTGATCGTGCACGGTACGGCCTGGGCCGGCGAAGCCGACATCACGAAGGTGGAGATTTCCACCGACAGCGGCGCCACGTGGAATCCCGCCAAGCTAGGCCACGACCAAGCCCACTATGCCTGGCGCCTCTGGAGCTACGACTGGAAGGCCCACAAGCCCGGCGACTACACCATCCTCTCTCGCGCCACCGACAGCCAGGGCCGCACGCAACCCTCCACCCCAGCGTGGAATCCCAGCGGTTATCTCTACAACGCCGTGGATCAGGTGAAGATCCATGTCTCCTAATGTATTCCGTAAGATGTTTCCTAATATGTTGAAGCCGTGCGGTAACGTGGAGGAGCGGCGCTTCAGCGCCGCGTCAAGCGTCATAGATGATGCGGGCTTCAGCCCCGGTGGTCGCATCTTGCGTCACACTTTCATTGCCCTGCTCGCGCTAGCCCTCGCCGCTCCGTTCCTGACGCAAGCCCAAAAACCCTCCGGAGCAACCGTCACCGCCGACCTTCCCGCCGGCCCCATGCAAGCCAAGGCCACCACTGCCTGCCTGGAATGCCACGAGGCCCGCATCATCCTCCAGCAACGTCTCACCAAGCCCGCATGGACGAAAGAAGTAGACAAGATGACGAAATGGGGCGCGGTAGTCGATCCCGCCGACCGCGATGCTCTTATCGATTATCTAAGCGCCAACTTCAGCCCCGAAAAGCCCGCCTACGACCCGCCACGCACCTCAGACAAGGCAGGCTCCCGCAAGTCATCGAAGTAGTGGAATCAGGCGCTCGCATAGCCGCGAAGCGGCGGCAGGATACAGCCCACGGCGTAAGCCGTGGATGAGAAGGCGACCTCGCCTAGCCCCGGAGGGGCGAAAGAGAAGTTGTGACACCGACACCTTAGCCTCTGGGGTGTTCCGCAATTTCTCTCTAGGGCCCATCGTGGGATGGTTTCTAGGAGGGAAAAAGCAAAACGCTGCCGACCCAATGTCCCGACCGGACACTACGGCAGCGCTGCCATTGCTGAGTCCAAACTACAAGCCGAAGTATAGAAACATCACTGCCCCACTTCTAGTGCATTGTAGGGTACTGGAAGCGAATAGTTTCTAACACCCATTGGCGGAGATGCAAATGTGGGGACAGCCGCCCTCGGCTGTCCGTCGAGCGAAGCTCGACGCCTTCGCAGTCAGTGCCGACAAGCTGAGCCACAACCAATGACTTCCACTCACTGCAGCTTCGCAAACTCCGCCTTCGCTTCCTTCAGGATAGGAATATCAGCGTCAGCATCTTTCCAGAGGATAAAAAAATCCGTGTAGGCGCCCAGCGCCCGGACGCGGGCAGCATCGGCATCCGCTCCCTGCCCCTGTCCTTGAAAAGTTCCCAGACCCATCCCACCACCGCCGAGGTTCTCAACAATGCGGTAATGCGAAATGGTTTGGCCGATCATGTTGGCCCGATCATGTTGGCCCGATCAACGAAGAGGACTCTTTTCGTGCGCGACCATCTTAGGAGGCAACCCGCGGTACGTCAACGCCTCGCGGGCAAAGCCAACTGCGGCCTAGTTCAACTACGAATTGTCATCCCGAGCGAAGCGAGGGACATGGGTTCTTGCCTGCGCCAGACCGTGTCGCGGCTGAGGGTTGGCCCAGCCTTTCCTCACCATGCGGTAGGGGCGGGGATTTTGATGCTGAGGAGGCACAAACTGTCAGATTGTACGTACAATATCGCCAATTTTACCGGAACATTCCGCCCGTTTTGCCCCCTTCAGGGGCTGCCCTTAGGCTTGTTACTAACTCCCATGGAGTCTTAGGTGTAAGAGGTTCATACGTACAATGAGATCAGCACAGAAGTGTACCCATAAATCCCAAAACTGGAACATTCAGCACGAATGTTCCCACCGGAACATATCTCCAAAAGCGCTAGGTTTGTCCCTGTGCGTCCTCGGAGCCTGCCCTGAGCGAAGCCGAAGCGCCCTCTGTGTTTAAGTTCTTCTCCGCACGCAGCAGGGGAAAAAGAATCACGTCGCGAATCGTATGCGAGTCGGTCAGCAGCATGCACAACCGGTCCACGCCCACGCCCACGCCGCCGGCCGGCGGCATCCCATACGACAGCGCGCGGATGTAATCCTCATCCATCTGGTGCGCCTCGAGGTCGCCGCGCTCGCGCTCCTGCAACTGCGCCTCAAACCTCCGCCGCTGATCCTCTGGATCGTTGAGTTCGCTGAAGCCGTTGGAGATCTCCATCTGTCCCGCGAAAATTTCCCAGCGCTCCGTCCACTCCGGCTCATCCGGCTTCTGCTTCGACAACGGCGACACCGCAGTAGGGAACTCGTAGATGATTGTCGGCTGCGCGAGATGCTCCTCCGCAACCGCCTCAAACAAACCCGCAATGGTCTTGCCCAAAGGCTCCTTCGGATCGTAAGCCATGTGCGCGTGCGCCTGGTTGAAGCGCTCAACCAGTCTCCCGACTCCATCGTGAGAAGCGAAGTCGCTCATCAAAGGCTTCGCGCCCGCCGTCTCCGGCCAGTAGTGAATAATGGCCTCACGCATGGTCAGGCGCTGCCAGTTAGCCCAGTCAATCTCCTGCTCGCCCCACTTCGTTTTCGTTCCACCCGTCACATCTTTCGCCGCCTGCGTGATCAACTCCTGCGTGAGATCCATCACGCCCTGATAGTCGGTGTAGGCCTGATAGAACTCCAGCATGGTGAACTCAGGATTCCATCGCCAGCCCAGGCCTTCGTTGCGGAAGTTGCGGTTGATTTCGTACACGCGATCGAATCCGCCCACCACCAGCCGCTTCAAATAAAGTTCGGGTGCGATGCGCAGGTATAGATCCATATCGAGCGTGTTGT
>PLKR01000472.1:5920-6154 GCA_003140655.1 Acidobacteriaceae bacterium
GTGGCAGCAGGTCTTTGCTGAGAAAGGTAATCTCCTCCACATGGATGGTGAGCTCGCCAGTGCGTGTGCGGAACAAGTAGCCGCTGACGCCAATGTGATCACCGAGATCGAGCAGCCTGTATAACTCAAAGCCCTGCTCGCCGACTGCATCTTTCTTCACGTAAATCTGCAGCCGCTTTCCATCTTGCTGCAGATGGCAGAAGCCAGCCTTTCCCATCAGTCGAATCGCCATGA
>PLKR01000470.1:0-1638 GCA_003140655.1 Acidobacteriaceae bacterium
CACACGATTTTCGAGCCATCAATGCTCATCGCGTCACGCAGCCCATAAGCATACCCTGTTCGCCCACTCCAGAATTCCAGTAAAATTCCCACAATAACTTTCTCGATGGCGGTGCGCGTGGATTTTCTGAGTAACGTAGAAGTTCGAGTGCTGGGCTCGCTGATTGAAAAGGACGTCACCACTCCCGATTACTATCCCTTGTCGCTCAACGCTCTGGTGAACGCGTGCAATCAGAAGAACAACCGCGATCCGGTGATGACGCTTGATGAGGACGTGGTGCGGGCGGCACTCGATACGCTGCAGGTGCAGCGGCTGGCAGGGCCGGCCAGCGGCGCTGACAGCCGCGTCGCGAAGTACGAGCACCGCCTGCAGGAAGTATTCAACTTCGATCGCCGAGAGATTGCGATCCTCTGCGTGCTGCTGCTGCGTGGCGCACAAACTCCGGGCGAACTCCGAGGCCGGGCTGAACGGATGTTTCGATTCGAGGAGTTGGAAGACGTACACGCGACACTCGAGCGGCTAAGCCAGCGCGAACCTCCGCTGGTTGCTGTGCTGCCGCGTCAGCCGGGCACGAAGGAATCGCGCTACATGCATCTGCTCTCCGGCAGCACAGCTCCGGCAGAAGCTGCGCCGGCTCGAGCGTCAGCCAGTCTTTCGGCGAACGACGACCGCATTGCCAGCCTCGAGAGCGAAGTGACGGAACTGAAAAAAGAACTCACGGAAATGCAACAGCAACTGGCGGCGTTTCGGAAGCAGTTCGAATGATCATGGAACCCGCGTATCATGGAGTATCCCGTTTCGCAGGAGGCTTTATGCATCGCCGCGAATTCCTTATTCGCTCGGCATCGGGCTTGGGAGCTGCCTGGCTCAGCTCGAAAGACTTGCTGGCTGCTCTCGCAACTCAGGCTTCTTTGTCGAAGTTTTCCGCCTCCGACACCGTCACCCTGGGCAGCACGGGGATTAGGACCAGCCGGCTCGCCATGGGTACGGGTACCGTCGGGTCTGGCCATCATTCGAACCAGACCGCGCTCGGCATTAAAGGGCTCTCTGATCTCTTGCTCAATGGCTACGATCACGGGTTGCGTTTCTTCGACGCCGCCGATTCTTACGGAAGCCATCCTCATGTCGCTGAAGCCCTGAAGCACGTGCCGCGTGACAAGGTCACCGTACTGACTAAGACCTGGGCGCGCGATCCCGCGACCGCCCGCGCCGATCTCGACCGCTTCCGCCGCGAGTTGGGCGTCGACTACCTCGATGTCTGCCTGATACATTGCGTCACCGAAGCGGATTGGACCGAGCGCTTCAAGGGCGTGATGGACGTGCTCTCCGACGCCAAGCAGAAGGGAGTCATCCGCGCACACGGCTGTTCCTGCCACAGCATCGAGGCGCTGCGCGCGGCAGCCAAATCGCCATGGGTGGAAATCGATCTGGCCCGCATCAACCCCATCGGCTCGCACATGGATGCCGATCCTCAAACCGTGGTCAGCGTTCTGCGCGAAATGAAAGCCGGGGGCAAGGCAGTAATCGGGATGAAGATTCTCGGCCAGGGCGATCTGCGCGGCCGTCAGTCGGAAGCCCTGCGGTATGCGCTGTCGCTGGGCGTACTCGATGCTTTTACCATTGGGGCTGAGAGTCGAG
>PLKR01000470.1:1677-3019 GCA_003140655.1 Acidobacteriaceae bacterium
TCACCTGCGCTGCTTCAGCAGCAGGAGGTGACAACCATGACCCGTATCAACCTGTTTCGCACCGCGACACTTCGCAGCACCCCGGCAACCCTTGATTCCGTTGCGTGGGACAAGATTAACGGGGGTAAGACTAACTTTGATAAAAACACCAGCACCCTCGTATTCGCCGCGCTCTTGATCGTTTGTTCATTGGCCGTCGGATGCTCCGGCGAGAAACCCAAACCCGAAAGCTCCACCAACCAGCCTGCGATGACTCAGCCGACGCAGCCGATTGCAACCAGTCCGGCGACCGCGCCGGCGACGCCTGCGTTGCAGGCTGCCGCCAAGCCCATACACAAGAAAGTCGTCCGCAAAGTTCCTGTGACCGTGACGTATGCCGACAAAACTTCCGGCATCTCATTCCAATATCCGCGCAATTACGCACTCAAGACCGGCGATGCTGCGGACGAACTGGTTTCGCCCGATCCCGTTCCGATGGACTTCGTGCAGCCTGGCGGAGTTGCGCTCGCGGCGGTTGCAGTTCCTGAGTCGGCCTATCCCAAGAGCGATCTGGCCGCGGCCTTTTTCGATGTTAGCGTGAACAAAGCGCTCACGGCGGAGCAGTGCGGAGAATTCTCGGTCTCGCAGGCCAACCCTGCGGCACCGGTCGATCCCGCCGCGCAGCCCGCTGCGCAGCCGTCGAAACTGCCGTCGAAACTAATGATCGGCGACATGGAACTGCAGTCCGCCGAAAGCCTGGCCAGCCAGGGGACTCGCGAGGAAGCGTCGAAGTACTATCATGTCTTCGAAAACGGGGCTTGCTATGAGTTCGCGCTCAAGGTTGCGACGACTAGCATCGAAACCGAAGGCGGCAAGCACGTAGATCGCGAGGAAGTCTTCCACCGGCTGGAGAAGATCCTGGCTACGGCAAAGATTAATCCCGCGGTGGTTCCCGAAGTGACGGCTAGTGCGCCAGCTACTCCGAACGCTCCGGAAACTCCGGCGCAGTAGGTTGTGCAAAAAGGCCACGCTGCTTTTGCGGCGTGGCTTTTCGTTTGCAGATAGCGATTAGCTGCGGAGCTTGCGAACGATTGTGGCGATGTCGTTTTCCTGGAAGAGCCGGATGGCGGCGACGCCGGCGGCACCGGCGTGCATGCAGGACTCGGCGTTTTGCAGAGTCACTCCACCGAGCGCGAGCACTGGGATCCTNNTATTGTGGTGAGTTTTCGGGGGCGAGGGCGACCACGCCACGCTTGCCTGCCCACGCTGCCCGCACTTCTTCCGGGGACACATCGTTGGCAGGGAGATGAACGCCGGCGGCCTCACTGGCCAGGGCAACGTCGGTGCGGGAATTAATGAGGAG
>PLKR01000470.1:3037-10484 GCA_003140655.1 Acidobacteriaceae bacterium
GCTTGCGGCTTCGGCGATTTTGTCGAGGAGGCGAAGGCGGCGAGTGCGCTCGTCGCCGCGGAAAGCAGCGCGGTCGGTGATGTAGTAAAGGAGCGCTCTGTCAGCCATCGTTACGGTCTGGTCTTGGCGATTTCGGGTAGGACTTCCTGTTCCTTTTCTTTCTTGGGCTGGCCGCCGCCCAGGTGGTGTTCGGTCAGTCCGTCGCGGAGGAATGCGAAAGCGTCTTCGGGAGAATCGACGAACTTGAACAGGTTGAGGTCTTCCGGAGAGACGGTGCCGGCGTCGACAAAAGCCTGGAAGTTCATGATGCGGTGCCAGTATTCGCTGCCGTAAATGACGACGAGAATCTTCTTGGCGAGTTTGTCGGTCTGAGCAAGGGTAAGGATTTCGAAAAGTTCGTCGATCGTGCCGAAGCCGCCGGGAAAAATCACCAGCGCCTTGGCGAGGTAGGCGAACCAGAACTTGCGCATGAAGAAGTAGTGAAACTCGAAGTTGAGCGAGGGCGTGATGTAGGAATTGGGATTCTGCTCGAAGGGCAGATTGATGTTGAGACCGATGCTCTTGCCCCCGGCTTCGTGGGCGCCCAGGTTGGCCGCCTCCATGATGCCGGGACCACCGCCGGTGGTGACGACGAAGCGGCGGCGGCGGGCGGGAATCTGAATGGACCACTCGGTGAGAAGGTGGGCCAGGCGGCGGGCGTCTTCGTAGTAACGAGCCATATCGACTGCCGCGCGGGCTTGCTTCAGGTTTTTTTCCTGTTGTGGAGCGGGCGCTTTCGCGTCGTTTTTTTCCGCGGCAGTTAGATTCTTCCGGGCCGCGTCGCTTCCCTGGAAGCGGGCCGAGCCGAAGAAAACGACCGTGTCCTGAATCTGCTCCCGGCGAAAGCGCGAGAGCGGTTCCTGATATTCAGACAGGATGCGGAGAATGCGTCCGTCGGGGCTGTTGAGGAAAGGTTCGTTCCGGTAGGCCAGAGGAGCGGGGTTGAGCTTATCGATCATCTTTAGGAACTCACGTTCTGAAATTGGAGCGTTGAGAAATTCGCGTTATGAAATCCTGTCTTACGAAATTCGTCGTCCTGCTTTGGCGCTATTGGTGTTCGTGGTAGTGGAGGGCTTCCCAGAAGCCGATCCAGATGTCGAGCAATCCCAAGCCGCTGCACAGCCCACGGAAGAAGCCGGCAGAGACGAGAGTACGAAGCCAGGGAAACGACAGCAGAAGATAATTGTCGGTCCACTCGGGGGTCCAGGGCAGGATCACGAGCAGCACGCCGGCGACCGCGCTAATCAACACGAAAAGGAAGACGGAGGTGCGGTGCAGCCAGAGTTGCATACCGGTGTGGACGGGAGCGGCAACGACGGCCTTCGGGTCGAGGACCCCGACGATGGTTTCGCTCGGCCCGGGCGTAGGTTGGCCGGGCGCGGCTGGGCTGGTTCCGACGGGTAATTTGGAATCGGTCACTGGGCGCTCCGCTGCCGCGGGGCTGGAATGAGGCGCAGATGGAGGAACGATCCACCGTGTGCCGGAAAGAAACAGTGAGCGCCAAAACTCATCGGGCTATTCTACGACTTCAGGGGCTTGATGCGCTCGGCTACGTCGCGGTAATCGATGTTGCGGCCGTAAACCTCCATGAAGTGCTTGAGCGCGGAGGGTTTGTCGCCGGCGGTCTCAGAGGCGGCGGCGAGTTCATAATGGAGAGCGGTGCGCGTCTCTTCGTCGATGCCGGGGGCGTGAAGAGCCTTGTCATACCAGCGAATCGCGGCCTCGGGTAAGCCCTTGTCGAGGAAGCATTGGGCCAGCCACGTATAGGTCTGCATGACCTGCGGGAAAGGATGTCCGCGATCGACGGCCTGGCAGGTCTTCTGCAACTCGCCAATGGCTTCATCGAGCAAGCCCATTTCGCGGAAGGCGATGCCGAGGTTGTAATGGGTTTCAGGGTCTTCTTCGGTGGTGGAAGAGCCGGCTTCGAGATCGTGTTTGAGCTCGCCGAACATTTCCGCGAGATCCACGCCAGCGTCCTCGCCGAAGGGAGAAGACTTGACTGCGGCGGCTCCGGGAATGATCGGAGAAACTTGCGGCTTGGACGCGGCGGACTGTTGCTGCACCAGAGCCGGCGATTGCTGTGAGACTGTAGGACCGCCGGAGGATGCTGCGGCTGCTGCAGCGCTGGCAGCCAGCGGAGCGCTGACCCGCGGAGCGGCAGCAGGTGTGGGCACGGACCAGTGCTGCGAAGGAACTGAGGCGGCAGCGGTCTCAATCCGGTGTACGGGCTGACCCTGCGGCGCGGGCCCAGATTCGGCAACTGGCGCCTCCTTGAGGAAGTCGCCACCCAGGGAAGCTTCCAGGTCGGCTACAAACTCGCCCATGAGCTCCGTTTGGGGCACGCTGAAGGAAGTAGCTGCGGCGTTCCCGATAGGTTCAAGTTCGGGCTTCGCGTCGTCAGGTTGGACAACGTGCTGTGGTGCGGATGCTTGCGAGGTAGCGTGCTCGACGGCAGGCTCGGCTTCATGCGCGATCGTTCCCGGAAGAAAATTCTCGCCCAGGGAAGACTCAAGATCGGAAACGAACCCCTGCAGAGCGCCCGGAGCCGGCGCGCTAACCAGAGGTTCGGTCCCAGCATGCTCATCGTGTAGCGCGGGCCGAGCGGTTTCCGCCTCCAAGGCCTGCGCCTCGGGAGAAGTTTGTTCGACGCCCGCCGCGGATTCTGGGACAGCAGCCGAATTCTCGTCGATGGTGAATTCGGCCTGAGGCTCGTCGGTGGCGAATCCAGAGACGGCTTCGACTGTGGCGACTTCTTGCGCAGCGGAGGTGTGCTGCGAAGCGGCCTCGATTTCAGCTCGAAGGGCGTTTAACGTGGCTCCGTCACTGCTGAGAGCTCGAAGTTTTTCGAAAGCTGCCGCAGCCTGCTCGGGCATGCCATGCTCGAGGTAGAAGCGGATTTCTCCGGCGGCTTCGTTGGTCTTTTCCTGGTCGAGCGTTGCTTCGCCGCGTCTGCCTTGGTCGAGCTTCCCGGTGGGTATCTCGTGATGGCCAACGGCATCGGTGACCTCGATCTCCGCAGCATCGGCAGGCGGTGCGTCGGCCTCGATGGTGATGGCGTCGTCCCACTCGGAGGACAGATCGATCTCAGCGGGAGCCGAGGGAGATTCTGCGGCACGTGAAGCCTGCTGGCCGTGCTGAACGTGGTCTTGATTGCCGTCGGGATCGCTGACAATGGCGAATTCGGCATCTTCCGCAGGCTGGGGCGGAGTAGCCGGCCAGGGAACTGAGGCGGCAGCCGCTCCTGAAATCTCTTCCGGAGTTGCCGGGGAGGGGGCATGCTCCATGATGGAATCGGCGAGAGTTGGTGCTGCCGAGCGCTCTTCGTAGCGGCCGGCGAGTTCGCCGTAACGCGTAGCTTCTTCGGGATAGCCCGCTTCGGAGTAGACGTTCTGCAGAGTACGGCAGCAGACACCGGCTTCGGCGAAACGCGCGGCGCGCGTGTGCAGAGCGGCCAAACGCTGGTTCAGACGCAGATCGTTGGGCGCCTGGGGCAGCGCTGCCATCAGCGGTCCCAAAGCTTTGGCGGGCATGTTGTAGGAAATGAAAAGTTCGGCATCGGTGAGCGCGGAGCGAACCGCCAGCGCGACCGCATCGGAATAGTGCTGGTGGATCGAGGGAGCAGCAGCTTCCAGCTCATCAACGATGACGGCCGCTTCTTCCGCAGAAATGAGCTTGGCGCCGGAATCGCCGCCGATCTGGCTGACCACCTGCTGGTAATTGTTCATGTGCAGGGGATTGCCAGGCTCCATTGCGGCCAGCTTCTGATAGAGATCGCGAGCCCGGGGCAGGTCGCCGGACTGGACCGAGGCATGAGCCAGCAACTCGATGACTTCCGTGATGTGAGTGCTCTCTCCGGCTTTCTGGAACAGGTCGAGCAGTTTCTCCAGCGAAGCGGGATTGTCGCGTACATACCCGATGATGGAATGCAGGTTCTTTAGAACTTTGTCGGAGTCTTCGGCCAGCAGGCGCTCGGCATGCTGGTCATAAACCTGGAGCGCGTTCTCATACTGGCCGGCCTGCATCAGGGCATCCGCAAAGGCAGAGATGGAGGCCAGGTCGTTGTGGACAGCCAGGAGCTTGCTGGCAAGAGTGCCGGCATCCGAGAGGCGGCCAGTCTTCAGGTAAGCCTTGAACAGGTCGCGAAGGCCATCGGGATTGGAATCGAGATCCGGAACTTTCTGCAAGCACTCGACGGCGGCTTCGGCGTCCCCGGCCTCGAGCAGGTTGCGGCCTCGCATCAGCAGGGCGTAACCGTTGCCCGGGTCGAGGGTAAGCATGCGCTGCAGAACTTCTTCGGCCCCGCTCAGAGAACCCTTGGAATGCAGGGTCTCGGCGGCGGCGGAGAATATCTGCCAGGCGTCATTTTTCTTCCCCAGGCGGATGTAAACTTCCGCCAGGCGTACGCGCATGGTGGTGTTTTCCGGATCCATTTCCAGAATCTTCTGGAAGATGCGGACCGCGTCTTCCAGTGCGCCCGATTTCAGGAATTCTTCGGCCACCTGCAGATACTGGGCGCGCGCGTCATTGAAGAGTCCTTGCTGGGTATAGAGCTCGGCCAGCTTCAGCACGCTCTCCAGCGAAGGCTTGAGCTTGCTGATCTTTTTGTACATGGCGATGGCCTTGACCGTGAAACCCTGGTTGGCATATGCATCGCCTACACTCTTGAAGCATTCGGTAGCTTTGTCGGCTTCACCGAGACGGGAGTAGAGGTCGCCAATGGTATTGGTGACCGTGAGATCCTTGGGATCAGCCTTGAGGACCTTTTCGTACTCAGCGATGGCGTTTTGCATCTTGCCCTGCTGGACATACTTCTCCGCAGCGCTGAGGACCTTCTGTTTGTTGAACCCGAAACCGAACGCCATATGAGTACGAACTCCAGACCTGGTCTAAACCGAGAAACTCCTAAACCGAGAAACTCCTAAACCGAAACTTCTGCACCGAGCAACTGATGACGGCTCCGGGAAAGTGTTGCCCGGCGGAACGCTTACTGGCCTAACTCCTGTTTCGGAGATGGCCGGTCGGACTAGGGCAATTGTACGGCTGGAAGGGGAAAGCGCATGGTTACCAAGGGTTACCAAAAGGGAGTGTACGAACGAGTCACCAGGGGATAAGGGGTAAACCTCGCACTCACGCCTCGAGCGCGCCTCGCTTCTCAAGTCCCACTGCCCAGGACTGATGAGATGGCTTATTGGTATAGTCTCTAAGCAGGCTGAGTGGCAGTCTCCGGTCAACTGGCACAGGGAGCGAAAAATGCGGCTGCTATTGAACTGGGTTCTGAGTGCGTTGGCTGTGTGGATTGTGGCCAAAGTAGTGCCGGGAATTTTTGTCAGCGGACCCGTGGCGGCTCTGATTGCTGCACTCGTGATCGGCTTCATCAATGCCACGCTCGGCGTGCTGCTGAAGATTCTCACGTTCCCTCTGACCCTGATCACCCTGGGACTCTTCTGGTTCGTGATCAACGCCCTGATGCTCGAGCTCGCGTCGGCGCTGCTGG
This sequence comes from Acidobacteriaceae bacterium, assembly GCA_003140655.1. GTDB lineage: Bacteria > Acidobacteriota > Terriglobia > Terriglobales > Acidobacteriaceae > Sulfotelmatobacter. Next base: position 8,571 of record PLKR01000470.1, read on the forward strand.
CGCCGGGGTTTCAGGTGCGCACCTTCACGGCGGCGTTCCTGGGCGCGATCGTGCTCAGCCTCGTGAACATGATGCTGAAGTGGCTGATCCATCCCTCGCGCGACCGTGACTAGGGAACNNCTGAGGTACCTAGCCAATTGGGCTCTCACCCGGTCCACTTCGCCCCCGTCTTCAGAATCTCCGTGATCTTCCCCAGCCGCCGCGCCCGCGTCTCTTCCTGTTTCGCTCCAAGAATGGCAAGAGCCATTTCTTTTTTGTGTGTAAACGAGAGCTTCTGCCAGTTCGCTTGCGCGGTTTTATTCTTCGCCAGCGCCTTCTTCAACAGCGGCGGCGCTTCCACCGTGCGTTCCTCTTCGTCCCGCTCCATCACCACGTCCACAACGTCGCCGGGCTGCGCGCCAGCACCCGCGAGCAGCAATTTGTTCACCGGCATCATGTGCCGCCCTCCGCACGGTGCCAGCGACGAACGAAACGGATAGCCGTTGATCGTTCCCCGCACCGGTACGCGGGCCCGTGTCCCAAAAAACTCCGGCACATCTACCGGCGGGGTGATCGCCGCTACCACGCCTGCTTCTTTCCCCTCGATCTTTGCGGTGAACCGCAGTTTTTGTTTCGCCATCGAGTCCTCCGTAGCTTGCATGTTTCTGAACTATAACCCGCAGAATTTGACTGTTACTTCAAGCAAGCATTCTCTGCTTCCTTCCGTTAGCCGCGTGCAAATCTGGATGCAAGCCGCGCCAGACGCACCAGACGATAGAGAGGGAACAAAGGTTTAGGCAGACGAACAACTTCCCACTCGCCAGGACCGGGGGTGAAAGTCAGCCGCGTGAGAAAACGCAAGCGGTCGGCCCTGTGTTCGCGAAGCCGCATCATCAGGCGGAAGTACGATACCTGCTGTTTCTCGTACGAGACTCCGCGAGCCATGCCCACGGCAATTTCGTCGGCGAAGGCACGCGCAGCGCGGTCCTCAAGAATCGACTTTTCGATCGGCGCCGGAATNNGTTCGGGCGTGAGCCTGCACCCAATCCCAATTCAACTTTCCCAGCTTTAGAATCTGTGCGATGTCGCACAGCCAGATCAGCCGTCCCCAAACATGTTTCGCCGCATGCACGGAGAGCACCAGCAGCAGATCTTCGGGAGAAGGCGTCTTCACGCGGCGGCCCACGATAGCCACGTTCACCGCGCGCTCGAACAATCCATCCATGTCGAAGTCGACCGCGTAGAAGCGCGGTTGCAGCGCCCACTGCAACTCGAGCAGATTGCGTCCAGCAGGACTGTCAAAGGTGCACTCGTATCCCGAAGCAATGTAATCCTCCTCGGCATCTTCAGGAACGGGCACGCGCTGCATGAATTCCAACTCGCGCACAGCACTCTTGATGCGCGCCACGTCCTGCTTACGAACGAATAAATCTATATCGCCAGACTGGCGCAGCGCCATGTCGCCGTAGTAAACCTCCGAAAGCACGATGCCCTTGTAAGGAATCACTTCGATGCCGACTGCATCGAGACAATCCAGAATGCGAATCAGCTCGCGAGCCAGAAAAAGCGACTTGTGAACGTTCCTCTCATAACGCTGCCGCAGCGTTGCCAGCACAAAAGAAGGGACAACGTCGCCCAAACGCGAGAGATTCCGATACAGCAGCCATGATGTGCCGTGATGATCCGCGAGGCGGAATACTGCCTCCCACTCGACCGGCCGCTCCCGCACCGATGGATCGAGCAAGCACCGGATGCGGCCAAGACCGCTCTCCCGTGGATCCGCACAGCTTGCGGCCAGCACAAAGTCCCACTCGGAGGCGCCTGGAGCAGTTGGCGCGAGACGGTCCTCCGATTTGGCGGATCCTGAGTTCAATGGCTTGGCGTCACTGATGTGTTTCGCTGATGTCGAGCCATCTTAACAGGGCCAAGTTTCTT
>PLKR01000308.1:0-1454 GCA_003140655.1 Acidobacteriaceae bacterium
TGGTGGAGGACGAGCGCGAGGAGTTTGGCTACAAAGCGCGGTTGCTGGACTGGTGGGATTACTGGATCAATGTGCATATTCCGGCGCTGCGGAAATGGACTTATCCGCTGATCGAGGGTCGGCCGCTGGAGGCCCGTCCGGCGCGGAGTTTGCAGAATGGGGAAACGGTGAAGACCGGCACGAATGGCGGGACGTGGTAGGGATGGTACCCCAGGGGCTAAATCAGGCATTCGTAACAAGGCACTTATCGCAGCGCTGGAAGCGCTGCGCCACCTAAAAGCTTCATGCAGTGGTTGACCGCTATGACCGCTGAGAGCTGCAGCGAGAAGAAACGGAATTGGTGAATGGCGATTTTTCTTACGGGATCGACAGGATACATCGGGGCGCATGTCGCCGCGAATCTGCTGCGGGATCATGGCGCTGCCCTGAATGTACTGGTACGGGCGCGGGATGTGAGCGAGGCGGAAGGGCGGTTGTGGCAGGCGCTGCAATTGCATCTGGAGTTCCCGCAGTTTTATGAATTTCTGCAAACGCGCGTTCGGATCTTCCGAGGTGACTTGACGGAGCCTGGGTTTGGACTGGATCGCGATGAATATGACCGACTGGTTCACACGAGCGATTCGGTGATTCACTGCGCGGCGTCGCTGAACAGGAAGTCNNTCAGCACGGTGGCGGTGGCCGGGAAGCGGCAGAATGAGGTGGTGAGCGAGGACAGGTCGATTGATTGGGAACGGTCGGATTATGATCCGTATGCGCGGACAAAGAAATTCTGCGAACACATGATGCGAGTGCTGCTGCCGGAGACGCCGAAGACGATCTTCCGTCCGAGTATTGTACTGGGCGACAGCCGCTATGCGGAGACGACGCAGTTCGACATGGTGAAGGCGTTTGTCTTTCTGGCCGGGTTGCCGGTGCTGCCGTTTCGTGCGACGGACAGGATCGACATTGTGAACGTGGATTTTGTGGCGGAGGCGATTGCCACACTGCATCAGAAGGAGCGTCCGGAGCACGACACGTATCATCTTTCGTCGGGCATCGAGTCACAGACGTTTCGCGAGATCACAAAAGCTTTGGCGGCGGCGCAGAACAAGCGGCCTCCGGTGTTTGTGCCGGTGGTGGAGCGGCCGTTTTCGGGGTCGGTAGATTTTCTGGCGAATCGCAAAGGAGCGATTGGGAAGGGTGCGTCGCTGATGAAGGTGTTTATGCCATATCTGGTGTGGAACACGGTGTTCGATAATACGCGAGTGACGAAGGAATTGGGGAAGAAGCCGGTGGCGTTCTCCGAGTATTGTTATCCGCTATTGAAGTTCAGCCGCGAGAATGATTTCGCCTATAAGTACCGGCGCTGGCCTGCGGCTGCGGGAGGGACAGCGGCATGATGGACTTCATTCTTGAAGCCTGGGTAAGCAGCTCGATCGAGCGAGCCAAGGCGGGATGGATGCTGGGCGAGGGGG
>PLKR01000308.1:1486-6902 GCA_003140655.1 Acidobacteriaceae bacterium
GCCAGAACTTCGATTTCTCGCGCGGATACTTCGAGGGCACAAAGCAAGTGCATCTGCCCGATATTTTTCCGCCGTTTCTCGCGAATGAAGTGCCGAAGCATGATGGAGTGGTAGCGTGCGAAGGGTCGATGTTCAAGAGCAAGTTCGCCAATGCGCTGACCACGATGATGATCGGATCGCTGGGAATTGCGGCGGCGCAGAATAAATTGTCTGTGGGCTACGGCGCCGAAGCGGGGCACATGGATCCGCTGGTGGCGAAGATGTGCGGGCGGTATTGCAGGAATTCATTCGTGATTACGCGGAATGAGGAATCGCGAGGGGTATTGCGCCAGCTAGGTGTGCCTACTGAGTTGGGAACCGATACCGCATGGACGTTTGAGCCTCGCCCGCCGGAGTACGGGCAGAGCGTGTTGAGGAAAGTGGGATGGGATGGGCGGACGCCGGTGCTGGTGGTGTGTCCGATTAATCCGTTTGAATGGCCGGTGAAGGCATCGGTGGCGAAGCTTGCTTTGCACAGTGTGTCCGGAGCTTACAAGGACAGCCACTATCGCGGGCCCTATTTTCATACCTCGGGGCCGGCGGCGGAGCAGGCGTATCAGAAGTATTGGACGGCGATTGCGAATGCGGTGGACGCATTCCGCAAGAAGAGGAATGTTTTCGTGATACTGGCGGCGACCGAGCGACTGGATGCGCGTCCGGCGAATCGGATTGCAGAGAAGCTGGGAGGCGTGCCAGTGCTGACGTCGGACGAGTACAACATGTATGAACTGGTGAGCGTTCTGCGGGCGTGCCACATGATGGCATCGTCGAGGTATCACGGGATTGTGACGTCGATGCCGGCGCTGGTGCCCTCGGCGGGAATCACGATGGATGAGCGTATCCAAAATTTAATGCGGGAGCGAGGACATCAGGATTTGCTGATGACCGTGGATGATCCCGAGCTTGAAGGGAAGCTGCTGGCGGCGCTGGAAAAGCTGAGTTGTGAGGGCGANNGTGTATTTTGAAGAGGAAGTACACAGGCGGTATCCGGAGTTTCCGACGCGCCGGGGAGAGTGGGGGTGGGAGGATTATTTGCCGCCGATGGGCCAAGGGCTGCGGGAGTTGGTGGCGGCGTACAACTAGAGTTATGCGTTTTTGCGCCGGGAAAGGTCGCGGCCGGAAGAGCTGCTGACCGCAAAGGACGCGAAGGGTACGCGGAGGTCGCGAAGAAAATCCTAAGTGTCGGTCTGGCAATCCAAACATTGAGTACGGTCATTCCATTCATCGGAGAGATCTTCTCGCAACTGCAGACGGCTGCGGACACCCGAATTCTTGCCGAGATACGCGAGGGGCAAATCACGGGTGTGACTGGCGCCGAGTTGCTGGAGTTAGTCCGCAAGGCCAGAACTTTTATTGCCTCGAGGGGGCTGAAGAAGGGAGACCGCTGCGGCTTGCTGGCGGCGAACAGCATTCGCTGGGTGGCGATGGATTTGGCGCTCATGGCAGAAGGGCTGATCGTGGTGCCGCTGTATTCGCGGCAGGCGCCGGCGGAGTTGGTCGCGATGATGAAGGACTGCACTCCGTCGCTGGTGTGCTGTGGCGATGCAGCAGTGCGGGATGGGATTGTACAGAGTTGGCCAGAGGCTCCGCCGCAGTTTTTGTTTGACGAGATTTTTGCGGGCGCGGACGGAGTGGAGTTGGAGCGGCCGCAAGTGGGGAAGGACAGTCCGGTAACGATCATTTATACGTCGGGAACGTCGGGCGAAGCCAAGGGCGTGGTGCTGACGGCGGCGAACGTGGGCTTCATGCTGGACCGGACGGCGGAGCGGCTCAGCGAGCTAATGTCAGGTTCGTCTGCCGGATTGGCGAGGCAGGATCGCGTCTTTCATTACTTACCGTTCACGTTTGCGGCGTCGTGGATTGCTTTGCTGACGTTTCTGAAGCGGCGAAGCCTGGTCACGATCAACATGGATCTGGCGAAGATTGCGAATGACATGCGGGCGGTGGCTCCCGATTATTTTCTGAATGTGCCGCAGTTGCTGGAGCGGATGCGGCGGGCGGTGGATGAACAACTCTGGCAGACTGGCGGAGTAGCCCAGGCGATTTATTCCCGGGCGAAAGGTGCGTGGGCGCGAAGACAGGATGGTCAGCCGAGAGCGGGCGATGCGATGTGGCTGGGGCTGGCGAATCGGCTGGTGTTCCCGGCGATCCGGAAGAAGATGATCGGGAGGAATCTGAAGGCGTTGATTTGCGGATCAGCGCCGCTGAATGCGGAGACGCAGCTCTATTTCATGATGTTGGGAATCCGCGTTCTGCAGGTTTATGGGCTGACGGAGACGACGGCGATTTGCACGATGGACGATCCACACCGGGTTGAGGTGGGGCGAGTGGGGCCTGCGATTCGAAGCATGGAGATGAAGTTGGGGGAGCATGACGAGATACTGGTGCGCGGGCCGAATATTTTTTCGGCTTACTGGAACCGGCCGGAGCAAACGGTGGAGGCCTTCCGCGACGGATGGTTTCACACCGGCGACCAGGGCGAAGTGAACGCGGCAGGGAACTGGCGGATTGCGGGGCGGATCAAGAACTTGATTGTGCTGGGATCGGGACACAAGATTTCGCCGGAGCCGATCGAGAGTGCAATTGCCAAGAATCTGCCAGACGCGCAGCAGGTGGTGATCGTGGGGGATGGACGCGGATATTTGTCGGCGATCGTGACCGGGAGTGTGACGCCGGAACATGTGCAAGCGGCGCTGGATGTCGTGAACCCTGAGTTGCCGCATTACAAGCAGGTGCGCGCGTTTTTTGTGCGTGGGGAAGCGTTCTCGATTGACAGCGGCATGTTGACGGTGAACGGAAAGCTGAAGCGCGACGTGATTGCGGCGCGGATGAAGGATGAGATCGAGGAGATGTACGGGGTGAGGCAGGCGGTGTAGTGCTGGGCGAAATGCTGGGAACCACTAAGGACACCAAGGTGCGCGAAGGAAAGTTGGAGTCGAAACTGGTCAGCGGGTGCGGCGGGAGCGCATTGTCCTGGACTCTCGCGGAAGGCGTAATCGAGTTGGCTTTGCATCGTGCGCCCTGCAATGAATTGGGATCGGCATCTTTGGAGGAGTTAGAGAAATTTGCATCGGCTTTGGAGAGTATGCAGGCGGAGACGCACGCGCTCATCATTTACAGTAAGTTGAAACCGGGGTTCTGCGCTGGAGCGGATTTACGCGAGTTGTATCAGCAGTCGCAGACCATGGACAAAGCTGAAGCAGTGAAAGGTGTACGGGATTTTCTGGAGCGCATTCATCGCGTGTTGAATCTGATTGATGCGGCTCCTTTAACTACGATCGCGGCGGTGCATGGAGTGACGTTTGGAGGAGGGTTCGAGCTGGCGCTGGCTTGCGATTTGATTATTGCGGACAAGATGGCGCGGTTTTGTTTTCCAGAGCTGAGGCTGGGGTTGATTCCGGGTTTCGGCGGAATTCCACGGCTGAAGCGGGATTTGGGCAATGCCGTGGTGAGAGATCTGTTGCTGACGGGGCGCAGCTTTAACGCGACCAAGGCGCAGCAGATCGGACTCGTGAGTCAAGTGGTGGGCGAGGGCGAGGCATTACGAGCGGCACGGGCCATGGCGACGCAGCTCCGAAAGTTTGATCGGGCAACGGTTGCGACGGCGAAGAAGTTTATCAAACCGATTCCGCATGAGGAGTTGCGGCAGGAGATCGATATTTTTTGCGAGCTGTTTACGCGTCCGGCGGTGCAGGCAGGCTTGCGGAAGTTTGTGGAGAGCACGGATGCGCAGCCGTATTTGCCCTAGCCAGTACCGAGTTGCGAGTACCGTGTGAAAGCAGATTCCTCACCGGGCTTTCAGCCCGATGCGGAATGACAAGGCTTTTTAGTTGAGGAAAGAATGCCAACTGCCGAACAGACGCTGGATGAAATTCTGAATCTTGCCGCGGCGCACTTCAGGGTGCCGCGGGAAAAGCTTGCTCCGGATGACGACTTCTTTAAAACCTTAGGGCTTGACAGCTTGCAGACGCTTGATCTGCTGACCAAGCTGGAGAATCATTTTCGGGTGGAGCTTCCGGATTATGAGTTGCAGGGAGTTTCCGATTTTCGCACGCTGGCGGGGAAGATTCAGGCGCGACTCTAAATCGGTTTACCACGAGGACACGGAGGCACGGAGAAAATCTTCAAGCCAGGTGCGTGCTTTTGATTATTGCCTCAACTTTATGCCGGTAACCAACTCGCTAACATGGTATTCTCCGTGTCTCTGTGCCTCTGTGGTGAAATAAGCCTTTGATGCTCGATCTCCAAGAATATAGCTGTTTGGGCGCGGCGTTGCGCGATGCACTGGATCGCTTCTCCGGCGAGACCTGCCTGATTGAGGCGGACCGTGAGCGGGAGAAAACGCGGCTGACCTACTCCGACTTCAAGGAAATCAGCTTGCCTTTGGCGCGGGCGCTGGAGGATGCGGAATTCGATGGGGGGGAGCGCGCAGCCATCCTCATGACGAATCAGTCGAAGTGGCTGATTTCGGCGTATGCGATTTTCTATAGCGGCGGCGTGCTGGTCCCCTTGGATTACAAACTGACGCCGGCCGAGCAGTTGCAACTGCTGGAGCACTCGAAGGCCAAAGTGCTGGTTGTGGAGTATTACCTGTGGCAGGCGATCACGCAATCGCCGGAGTTTCCCAACATCAAGACGAAGCTGGTGCTGGTGTCGGAAGCACCTCTGGGAGCGGACCTGGCAGGGGGATTCCGCTGGGAGGATTTCAAGCGCAAGGGTATGCCCGATTTCGTCATGCGGCGGCGGGAAGATGTGGCTTGCATCGTGTATTCGTCGGGCACGGGTGGGCGTCCGAAAGGTTGCGTGCTGACGCACGAGAATTATCTGGAGCAGTGCCGGGCGTTGACGGCATGGTATCCATTCTGGCCAGGGGTGCGGTATTTGAGCATTCTGCCGACGAACCACGCGATTGATTTCATGGTGGGATTCATCGGGCCGTTTGTGTGCGGAGCGTGCGTGGTGCATTTGCGGACGCTGCGTCCGGAATTCGTGCGGGACGCGTTTGTGCGCTACCGGATCACGTATGTTGCGCTGGTACCGATGATCGTGAAGAACCTGGAGCGCGGGTTGCGGGCGAAGTTCGACGAGTTGCCGGCGTGGAAGCGTGCGATTTTGAATCGAATGATTGGGCTCAACAAAATGCTGACGCGGAGCAAACCGCTAGTGAAAGTGAGCCGCGCGCTGCTGCCGCAGGTGCATCGGGCATTTGGCGGAGAGTTGCTAGCGCTGATCACGGGCGGGGCTTTCATGGAACCTTCAACCATGCAGTTTTTTTATGACCTGGGGATTCCGGTGGTCAACGGGTATGGGTTGACGGAGGCGGGGACGGCGCTCACCTTGAACGATCTGAAGCCATTTCGCGCGGACACGGTGGGCA
>PLKR01000436.1:0-6300 GCA_003140655.1 Acidobacteriaceae bacterium
GTGGTCTGGTATCCCCAAGAGCCGTAGAAGGGATGCTCCATCACGGGCAGGAATTCCACGTGGGTGAAGCCCATGCGGCCAACGTACTCCGCGAGACGGGGCGCGGTCTCGCGGTAGGTTAGCGGACGATTGTGTTCCTCGGGAACGCGCATCCAGGAGCCGAGGTGAACTTCATAAATGGATTGCGGCGCGCGCAGGGAGTTGCGGGCGGCACGTTTTGCCATCCACTCGCGGTCGCCCCACTGGTAGTCGAGGTCCCACACGACGGAAGCGGTGCGGGGAGGCTTCTCGTGGAGAACGCCGAGGGGGTCGGCTTTGTCGACGTGGTAGCCGTGACTCCGCGACTCGATATGGAATTTGTACAGCGCGCCCTTCGTCACGCCCGGGATGAACCCTTCCCAGATCCCGGAATTACCACGGGGAGTGAGCAGATTGGTGCGCGCACCCCACTGGTTGAAACTGCCGATTACCGAAACCAGGCGCGCATTCGGCGCCCACACGCTGAAGACCGCTCCCACTTTGCCGTCGCGCGCGATGAGATGGGAGCCCATGGTCTCGTGCATGCGATAGTTGCTGCCTTCGTTGAAGAGGTAGAGATCCTGATCGGAGAGCAGCGTCATGCGGTCCGGGGCGGCGGGGATGGTGGTGTCTGACATTTTGCGCGTTCCTAGTGTACCGGAAGAGCCGCGGGGGGGCATCGGAGGTAGCGTAATCTAAGGGAACCGCTTGGGAACGACGCTTTCATTCTTGGATTAATGGCATATGGGCAAATGGACGAGAACGCGACGCGATCCGGAGCGCACATACTGCGATCCGGAAGAAGCCAAGAAACTTCGCCGTGATGTACAGCGAGTGAAGGAACTAGTCGCGAAGGGGCTGGACGCTGAACCCGAATACGTGGAGTTTATAAACCAACTCAACCCGCGGATGAATCCGAAGGAACGGAAGAAACTGATTATGCAGTTTCGCGACGCGGTTTACGATCAACAGCCCGATCTACCACATCGTTGATATTCTTGCGTACTTGGCGCACTTCCTCCGTGGTCATTCTTTCCGCAGCGGAAACCGCGAGCTCGTCCATGTTCTCTAGAAGGGTGTCCATTGCGGTCTTGCGCTTGGGCGGTGCCGTGGCCATGGTGGGTTGCTTCTTGTGTTTCGTATTCGGCATTAGTGTACTCTATCCGGTCAACTTGCGGACGCGTACATCACCGAGGTATCTGGTTGATAAGACTGATTACGATGGTAATACGTTTCAGGAAATCGCCAAATCATTGATCCTCTTCGCCGGCAGGAAGAGTTCGATAAGGTGATTTGCCAAGCATTTGCTGCCGCACTCTTCCGTGCACATGTTAGCCCGAATCCCCATGCTAGACTGACTTTCCGGCCATGCCCACCCTGCGTCTAATCCTTCTCTGGCATCAGCACCAGCCTTTCTACAAGGATCTGGTGACGGGCGAATATCGCCTGCCGTGGGTGCGCCTGCATGGGCTGAAAGATTATTACGGCATGGTGAAGCTGCTGGACGAGTTTCCCAATGTCCACCAGAACTTCAATCTGGTGCCGTCGCTGATCACGCAGATTCAGGATTATGTCGCTGGGACGGCGCAGGATCCGTTTCTGAACGTCGCGGCCAAGCCAGCCAAGGACCTGACACAGAAGGAACAGCACTTCGCCCTGCAGTATCTTTTTCAGGCTAACCCGGCGAACGTGATCGGGCGGTATCCGCGCTACTGGGAACTCCGGGAACGATTCCGGGAGCATGGGTATTCGGCCGAGAAAGCGGGAAAATATTTTGAGCCGCGGGACTTCACCGACTTGCAGGTGCTGTCGCAGATCGCATGGTTCGACGAATTCTTTCTGGACGACAAGGACGTTGCGGAGTTGATCAAGAAAGAGCGCAACTACTCGCTTGAAGATCAGAAATTCGTGATCGCTCGCGAAAGGGAACTGCTGGGCAAAGTTCTGCCGGCGTATGCCGACGCCGCGAAGAAAGGTTCGATCGAAATTTCGGCCACGCCTTTCTATCACCCGATTCTTCCCCTGGTCTGCGACACCAGTGCGGGAGCGGCTTCGTCGCCCGGCCTGTCCTTGCCGCAGAACCGGTTTCGGCATCCCGAGGACGCGCGCGAACAACTGGTACGCGCTCTCGATCTTCATGAGCAGGTGTTTGGAGAGCGGCCGCAGGGCGTATGGCCGTCGGAGGGCAGCGTCTCGGAAGAGACGCTGGCGATCGCGCACAGTCTGGGCATCAAGTGGATGGCCACTGACGAAGGTGTGCTCGGGCGCAGCACCGGTGTGTTCTTCGCGCGAGATGGTAATGGCCGCCTGCCCACGCACCTGGCCGAGCGGCTCTACGACATTCACCGCTATGAAAACGGCCAGACTGCCATGCACATGGTATTTCGAGACCACACGATTTCCGACCTGATCGGCTTTGTTTACTCGGGCATGGATCCGGGGGATGCTGCCGGACACCTGCTGCGCAACATCAAAGAGGCGGCTCAGCCGGTGCTGGCACAAGGGCGCGACGCTGTGGTGTCAGTGATTCTCGACGGGGAGAATGCCTGGGAATATTATCCGAAGTCGGGGCGGGAATTTTTGCGGCGATTCTATGATGCGCTGCAGCGCGAGGGAGGTCTGGAAGCGGTTACGGTCTCGGAGGCGATTGCCCGCCATCGCAATTTCTCGCCGTTAAAGTCCCTGGTGCCGGGTTCGTGGATCAATGCAAATTTCAATGTCTGGATCGGCGCTCCCGAGGACAACCGCGCCTGGGACTATCTGCACCACGCGCGCGAATTCTATGCGCAGCATGCGGCTCACGCCAGCGAGGCTCAACGAAAGCTGGCCTTCGAAGAAATCCTGATTGCCGAGGGTAGCGACTGGAACTGGTGGTACGGTCCGGAGCACCACTCGGCCAATGACCGCGACTTTGACGAGCTTTACCGCAAGCATCTTTCGAACATTTATCAGGCCCTGGGAGCAACACCTCCAGATTATTTGTCGCAGCCGATCACGGCAGGCGAAGTGCGGCCGGCCTTCACGCCGCAGACCGCCTATATTCATCCCCGCATCACGGGCGACAAGATTCGCTACTTCGAGTGGATGGGCGCGGCCATTTTTACAGCCGATCAGCGCGCCGGCTCGATGCACGGAAAACAGTTCCTCCTGGATTCCGTGCATGCCGGGATCGATAGCGCATTTGTCTATGGGCGATTGGATTTTGCTGGGCCGCTTCCGGAGATGGACTTTGATGTGGTGGTGAACCTGGAATCGTGGGCGAGCGGAGAAGCGCGGCCACGGCGGACGCTGCGGCTCGATGCCAAGGTGGAGGACCGCAAGCTGGCAGGATGGAAGGTCGAGGGCTTGGAAGAATCGGCATCGGCCTCTTCGTCCAAGGGTGAGGAGAACGCCAAGGCAGCTCTGGTGCGCAACTTTGAGTTCCGCTTGCCCATGAGTTGGCTGCTGGCGGCACCGGGCTCGGCTGCGAGCCCTCAGACAGCGACCGACCACAAGCCGGGTGCTGCGGCGACCGTTCCGGCCAACCGGCTGCGGCTGCGCGTCAGCCTTTGGCACAATCGTCTACCCGTGGACGCGTTGCCGGTGGAAGGTTGGATCGAACTGCAATTGTTGAGCGAAGCGGAGTTGACGTCGGGCATGTAAGAACGGAATGGTGCTGCTCTCAACAAAACACAAGAAGCCGGAGGCATGTGCCTCCGGCTTCATTGGAGAGTTCAGAGTTCTTTACTGTTCCGCGCTGGCCACTGCCGGAGTCATCGCCAGCGGCCGGTTGAGTTCGAATGTTAGCTCAGTGCCGGCCATCAGCGTAGCCGAACGGTGCTTGCTGAGCCAGTGGGCGCCGGTTGAGCCTGCGCCAACCACTCCGCCGATGAGGATTCCGGGCGGGCCGCCGATGAGGCCGCCGATCAGCATGCCACCTGCGGTGCCGCCGCCGGCTTCTATTTGGTCGCGGCTGTCGTGACCGGATCCCTTGAACTCACCTTCCTGGTTGACGTCGGTGTCGCGTCCGGCATTGGTGTCGACCAGAGTCGCATCGAGGAAGAATCGCTCGCCGGTGGGGAGGATCATGGCTTCGAGCAAAATTCCAATGGTCGGCTTGCCCGCGATGCGGCGCGGTTCGGCCACCCTGGTGACGCGGCCTTCCACCATGGTTCCGGCAGGAATTGCCGTCTTACCGTCGAGCATCACCGCCTGCGTCAGGCGTGCCTGGAAAGGGTCACCCGCTTTGTTGCTGAAGGTCGCGAGAGTTGTCTCAAGCTTGGCCATCAGGGCCGTGCCGGCCGGTACCGGCGAACTGGTCTGTGCCGCAGCCATCGTGCTCAAGCACGCCAGCAACAAGATGCAAGGTAGAACTGTCCACTTTTTCATGACTCCTCCTCAGGTATTACAACCCTTAAATCTCTCGATTGTTGCTTTGACTCTAGACCACGCGGATGGCCGGGACAATATGCGGCGGCGCCGGGGAACCAGCGAAGATAAGGGTCGAGGTGCAGATCGATAGCCACTGTTACAATCTGGTGCCGAGGGATCTCTCAACGCTTCGATTCAGTTTCCCGTTCCTTACCTTGTTCAAGGCCGCCTTGAGCAAGGCGGCCGCTGAGGAGGCGGACCAGTATGACTGGGATGACGCGCCAGAGAAGAGGCTTGTGATGAAGAACCTAAGAATACAGTTATTAATGTGCTTTTTTCTGATTGCGAATAGCCTGGGATACGCGCAGCAACGTCGGAAAGTCATCATCAACCAGGACTGTTCGGGGCCTGGCGGCAGCAATCTGCAAACGCTGTTGACCTTGATTCAATCTCCCCAGGTGGAAGTGCTGGGCATCACCGTCGTCAGCGGGAATCAATGGCGCGATGAAGAGGTAGCGCATACTTTGCGGCTGCTGGAGCTGATTGGCCGCACCGATATTCCGGTNNTTCGCCGGCGCCTGGGATGATCGCTGGTGGCACGAACCTGACGTAATTCCGAAGCTTCCTGAAGGGCAACCCACTACCAAACCGGCCGATGAGGACGCTGCTCACTTCCTGATCCGCATGGTGCACAAATATCCGAATGAAGTGACGATCTACGAGGGCGGCCCCATGACGAACCTGGCGCTCGCCAATGCGATCGATCCACATTTTGCCGAACTGGCCGAAGGCCTGGTCTTTATGGGCGGAAGCTTGAGCCCGCAGACCGACGATCCGGAGTTCATCAGCAGCCCACGGCACGAATTTAATTTCTGGTTCGATCCCGAGGCCGCGAAGAGCGTGTTAGCTGCACCCTGGAAGAAGATCGTCTGCACGCCGGTCGACATTTCCGTCAAGACTAGATTCACTGAGGAGATGATTGCCGAACTCAAGAAGAGCAACAGCGCCGCAGCGCAATACATAGTGAAGTTCTTTATGAAAGACCAGGGCGGTTCTTATATGTGGGATGAACTGGCGGCCGCCGCCTGGATTGATCCGACGCTGATCACCAGAAAAGTAACACGCTACATGAGTGTGGACATCGACCACGGTGCGGCCTACGGAAACACGCTGACGTGGACGGACCAAGACAATCCGAAGCTCGGCGCGCGACTCGTTGAAATCCAGATGGATTTGGATCTTGCAAGATTTAACAAGATGTTTGTGGAATTGATGAAGGCACCGACGCCGCAAGCCCGTTGAGTTTGAGGTGTCAGCGATCTCACCGGCTCGGTTTTAATTCGTCCGGTCCGCGCACGCTGGGCGGTTGGATGACGATTCACGAATCGTATATTCAGAGAAAGAAGGGAAGCGTGGTATGACGAATATTGCAGCCATCATCGGGCGCGAGGTGCTGGATTCGCGCGGCAATCCTACTGTGGAAGCGGAAGTGCAACTGGCGAATGGCGCGACTGGCCGCGCCATTGTGCCCAGCGGAGCATCGACCGGCGAGCATGAGGCCGTCGAACTGCGCGACGGGGACAATGCGCGTTTTCTCGGCAAAGGAGTGCTCAAAGCAGTGGAGAGCGTTAATGGTGAGATCGCGGATGCGCTGTCGAATTGGGACGCTTATGACCAGCATGGACTTGATCAGAAGATGATCGAACTGGATGGCACCGAGAACAAGGGCCGGCTGGGAGCGAACGCGATTCTGGCGGTCTCCATGGCGGCAGCGCGCGCGGCTGCAGCGGAATACGGTCTGCCGCTCTATCGTTATCTCGGCGGCGCGGGCGCCAATACGCTGCCCGTGCCCATGATGAACATCCTCAACGGTGGAGCGCACGCCGACAACAATGTGGACTTCCAGGAATTCATGGTGATGCCGGTGGGCGC
>PLKR01000436.1:6347-7604 GCA_003140655.1 Acidobacteriaceae bacterium
GGCTACAAGCCGGGAGAAGAGATTGCGATCGCGCTCGATCCCGCGGCCAGCGAGTTTTATCAGGACGGCAAGTACGTCTTCAAGAAGTCGGACAAGTCGGCCAAGAGTTCGGAAGACATGGTGAAGTTCTATGCCAAGTGGGTGAAAGATTATCCCATCGTTTCGTTGGAAGACGGACTCTCTGAAGACGACTGGGATGGCTGGCAGAACCTGACCAAAGAACTGGGCGGCAAGATTCAGTTGGTGGGCGACGACATCTTTGTCACCAACATTGCCTTCTTGCAAGAGGGAATTGACAAAGGCGTGGCCAACTCGATTCTGATAAAGGTGAACCAGATCGGCACGGTCAGCGAGACGCTCGATGCGATCGACTTGGCGCGCCGCAACGGTTACACGTCGGTGATCTCACATCGCTCCGGCGAAACTGAGGACACGTTCATCGCAGACCTTGCCGTTGCCACGGGCGCGGGCCAGATCAAGACTGGCTCAGCTTCGCGCACGGACCGCATCGCCAAGTACAACCAACTGCTAAGGATTCAGGAGGAGTTGGGGGACTCGGCGAAGTTTTTGGGATTGAAGGCGCTGAATTATCGAAAAGGCAACCTTGGAGGTATTAAGTAGACGGAGGTGAATAGACAATGATTCCCCAACTTGGGACTTCCTTCGAAGATCTCTTTGTAACACCTAACGGTTTGGTAAGGGTTTGGCGTTACATGACGCTTCAGAGGTTTGAGCAAATGCTCTCAAACCGGGGGTTGCGGTTCGCCTCGCCAGACGATTTCAAAGAAGATCCGTTCGAAGGGTCAGTTCCAAGGGCGTGGAGTAAACGACAGAGTACCCAGACGCGGGAACTGAATAAGGCGGAGATTCCACCCAGCATGGGCACGATAAAGGCAACCAGAAACCGGACTCAGGAGGATCGCTCCGGAATTGTAATCAACTGCTGGCATGCCAGTGAACACGAATCGCTAGCGATGTGGAAGTTGTATGCGCCCGTCGATGGCGCCGTTTGTATTCGGTCTACATGCAGCCGCCTTAAAGAGTGCCTTACTAAGGAAGATGGAATTCACATCGGGCTGGTCAAATACATTGACTATGGAAAGCACGATTTCCTTGAGGGAAGCAGCTTGTCGCCATACATGTACAAGAGGCTTTCATTTGAACACGAGAAGGAACTTCGCGTTATTTGTTATCGCGATCCGAAAGCTGGGCAGCCGAACTCTCCGAGATATTTGAAAATAGATTCGAACAAGCTCA
>PLKR01000051.1 GCA_003140655.1 Acidobacteriaceae bacterium
AGATGGGGCGACCGCGCGCGAAACGAGAAAGACGCTCTTGAGGTTCGTGTTGAGCACGCCATCCCAGTCCTCCTCGGACTTTTCATGGGCCGGTCCAAAGACGCCCAAGCCGGCGTTATTGACCAGAATCGAGATGGGGCCCAACGCAGCTTCGGTCTTTTCGACCAGCGTGGCCACATCAGCCGAGCGCGTAACATCGGTGGCCCGAGAGAAAACTCGCGGCGCCCGGCTTTGCAGCTCTGCCGCCACGGATTGCAAAGCCTTGATGTCACGCCCGCAGATGGCCACAGAGGATCCCATCACCGCCAGGCGCAAAGCGATGGCCCGGCCGATCNNCGCCCGCCAGCGGCGCTGTGTCGCCCGTCACTCGATTTGTTTCGGTCATCGGTGGCATCGGAATTCTTCCTCGTAGAAGCAACTGATTTATGCGACACTCATCTTAACAACATTCGGAGCAAGTGGTTTTCGAGGGGTATTTCGGTCTGTGTGTGGGGCTCCGGACGTGGTTTGGTGGGCGCGAAATCGAACAGGTCGAGGGACAAATACCCGTATATACATCGTTCCCTGTAGGGTACTGCCTTGCGGATGTCACCCGGCTTTTCCTATAATCCCGAAGTTTTAGCAAGCAAGGGAATTCCCGGTTGACACGTTCCGGGTGCGGTAGAAATACATGACGACGGCTTGGATATCGAGCGAGGGAGAATCGGAATGAATGGATCACGGAGACTGGCGGNNGCAGGACAGGATGCCGCAAAGCCCCAGTACACGATGGCGGAGTACAACGCGTACACTGCCGCGCAAGCGACGAAAGATCCAACGCAGCAGATCAAGCAGCTCGATGACTTTGTTTCCAAGTATCCGAACTCCGCTCTGCTCATTTACGTCTACCCGCTCTACTACAACGCCTACAGCCAGCTTAAGAATTACGCGAAGGTGATCGAGTACGCGGACAAGCTTCTCGCGCTCGGCGACAAAATCGAACCGCCGGTTAAGTATCAGGCCTACTACGCACGCGCTTTCNNAAAGAAGGCGCGCCAGGCAGCAGCCGATGGCTTGGCGACCCTGAACGGCCTGAAAAAGCCCGATAACATGAGCCAGGATGACTTCGACAAGCAAAAGAAGCAGCCGGCGATTTTGTTCAATTACACGGCGGCCAATGCGTCGATGAGCTTGAAGGATTATCCTGCAGCGATCGAATCGTACAAGGCGGTTCTGGCGTTAACGCCCGACGACGCGATTACCAGCTATCGCATCGGCCAGGCATACATGGCGATGACGCCGCCGCAGCAGATGGATGCGTTCTGGTATTTCGCCAAGGCGGTGACGGCGAAGGGCGCGAACCCGGCGCAGTCCAATCAGGTGAAAACGTACCTGCGCAAACTGGTCCTGAATTACCAGCAAGCGGCTTGCGACAACCTGACCGACGCCGAACTCAATGAACTGTTGCAGCTTGCGGGCAGCTCGGCGGACCGTCCGTCGACGTACACGCTGCCCAGCTCCGCGGATCTGGACGCCGCGCGCAAGGACATGACNNCGGTCTGGAATTTCCCGACGTGCCTGGCAAGCTGATCGAAGTGACTCCCGCGACCGATACCACGCAGCTGAAGGTCGCGTTCGTTACCAGCGACGCCGAGTTTGACGCCAAGACGGTTCCGGATATGGACGTGAAAGTGGTTGGTCAGCCCGACGCCGCGAAGCTGGAGAAGGACAATCCAGTGCGTTTCACCGGCACACTGGTGTCTTACGATCCCGAGCCCGCGTTCATGCTGCACTGG
This sequence comes from Acidobacteriaceae bacterium, assembly GCA_003140655.1. Taxonomy (GTDB): domain Bacteria; phylum Acidobacteriota; class Terriglobia; order Terriglobales; family Acidobacteriaceae; genus Sulfotelmatobacter. The sequence goes on from PLKR01000051.1 coordinate 1,776, forward strand.
GACAAAGCCAAGGTGAACGAAGAAGACATCCCGAAGGACAAGGAAAAAGGAAAGAAAAAACGGCCGGCAACCAAGAAGCAGCAACAGTAAGGTTCGAGCGGTAATAAACAAACGGCGCTATGGCAATGCCAGGGCGCCGTTTTCATTTCCAGGAGGAACCAGTTCGCGCGCCCGAGCCTATGTTCTGCTGCGTTTGTGCTTGGTGGAGCGTCTCAGGCAAATGGGTCTTCGTCGGCACTGCGACCGTAGATCACCGGAACCGGCACGTCGAGCAGCCGAAGATAGACTGACGACTGCCCGCGGTGGTGGTACCAGTGGTTGAGCATGATCGTTCGAAGCACGGCGACCCGGGGGATGGCGAACAGTTCTTTGCGCCTTGGAGGTCAAGCGCCAGTTTTCCATCACCGCGGAGTCGCTGACGGTGGCGAGATATTCTTCGGCGGCTTTGACGCTGGCGTCGAGAGTTGTGAGAAATTCTTTTGTGTCGGTTGGCCCAGGTGGATTGAAATTTGCGTCGGCGACNNTCGTCTCGCTGGGCTAATTGCGAAACGTCGCCGAGAGTTGCCGCGATGTGCAGAGCGAGTTCAGCGAGCGACATCGATTTTGGATGAGGCCTCCACGATAGCTTGTCGGCAGGGACGCGTTCGAGGATGCGCTTGGTGATGACCGCTTCTTGTTGGATTTCACTCATCATCGGTTCAAGAATGAAAACCCTGGGAGTTACGCAGGACCGAGAAGAGATTGCCGCGCGGCTGGGATTGGTAAGGGACCGAAGCGCGCGGCGGTGGGGAAAGATGACGGCGCACCAGATGGTTTGTCATCTGGGGGATTCGTTTCAGGGAGTGATCGGAGAGAAGGCACTGGCTGCGAAGCCGGCGACATTCACGCAGGGATTGATGAAATGCGTGGCGCTGTACGTTCCGCTTCGATGGCCGCATGGAATCAAAACCATGCCCGAAGNNCGAAGTGGATCAGGAAATCGGCGGGACGCGGCCGCTGGAGTTCGAAGCGGATGTGCGGGAGCTTCGACGATTACTGGAGCGGTTTACGCGCCAGCCGAAGGGTTTTGCGTGGCGACCGCATCCGATTTTCGGAGCAATGACGGAAAAGGACTGGATGCGGTGGGGATACTTGCACATGGATCATCATTTTCGGCAGTTCGGGGTTTGAGGAAGCGCCGAAGTGGGCGGACACGAAGGAATGACGCATTGGGGCGTGGAAGGGCACAGATCCGCTCGGCTGGCAGGGGATTTTGCGGTAAGCTGCCCGCTTCAAATAGTGTCGGCGGAAACCAGAAAGGCGGTCCGCGATGAGCGAAACGCAAGGTATCGAGCCAGGCCTGACAGTCGAGCAGCAGGTTTTGAATGACCTTTGGGAAGCACACCTGCGCGATGAGTTCGCGGCGCGTGACGCGGACGCCACCATTGACACCATGGTGTCTGACGCTTATGTGAACCACATTCCCGTTATGACTGGCGGCGTGGGTCGCGAGCANNGCCTGACACCGAAGTGCAGTTGATCTCGCGGACGATCGGCACGGACCGTCTGGTGGACGAGATGATTTTTGGGTTCACGCACACGATGGAGATGGATTGGATGCTTCCCGGCGTGGCACCCACGGGCAAGCGAGTAGAATGCGGGTTGGTCGTGATCGTCCAGTTTCGCCAAGGGAAGTTGGCCCACGAACACATTTATTGGGACCAAGCATCG
>PLKR01000247.1 GCA_003140655.1 Acidobacteriaceae bacterium
CGACAACATGGAGGAGAGCGCCCAGGGGTGCCGCAGGAAGACATCTCGTGTCCGGGTTGCGATGACGGTCAGTGCCTCGCGCCAGTTGCGGGGCAGGGACGGCATCAGCACTTCACCCATAAGCACATCGTCCATGGCAGCAATCAGGTCGGCCTTGGTCCTGACGTAGTAATAGAGGCTCATCGTTCCGGCATTGAGCTCATGCGCCACGCGGCGCATCGACAGCGCCTCGAAGCCCTCTCTGTCGGCGATGGCCAGTGCGGCGGTGGCGATCTTTTCGCGGCTCAACCGTGATTTTTGTTTTGACATTCGTACACCGTACCATTAAAATGGATTCGTACGATGTACGAATTAACTGTGTTGATTGTCGGGGCGGGACCAACGGGGTTGACCCTCGCGCTCGACCTCGCGCGCCGCGGGATCGCGTTTCGTTTGATCGAGGCCGCAACAAGGCCCTTCGAGGGGTCGCGCGGCAAGGGTATCCAGCCGCGCACGCTCGAGGTCTTCGATGANNCGGATCCACCTTGGACCCTTCTCGTTGCGGGCGGGTTCGCTCGGTTCATCTAAGCAGCCGGCGGAGAGCGTGCCGTATCCGAACCTTTGGATGGTGCCGCAAGCGCGCACGGAACTGATCTTGCGCGAGCGGCTGCGCGCGCTCGGCGGCGAGGTCGAATTCGGCAAGGCACTCGCGGCGTTCACGCAGAACGAGCACGCAGTGGACGCCACACTCTCGACCGGTGAAATGGTGCGAGCGGACTTCTTGGTCGCGGCCGACGGCGGCCACAGCACGGTGCGAAAAGCGCTGGGCCTGCGGCTCGAAGGCGAGGCGGTCGACGCGAAGCCTATGCTGGTAGCGGATGTCGAGATCGAGGGGCTCGATCGGCGCGACTGGCATTTCTGGCCCTTCGCCAAAGGCGGCATGATCGGGCTCTGCCCGTTGCCGAACACGTCGCTGTTCCAATTCACCGCGGAAGCAAAGACCGTAGAAGCGGGCATCCAGGGCGTGGTGCACAAGGTCACGGGCCATCGCGTCGCNNCTACCAGCCGGCAGTACGTATGGTCGATCGCTACCGCGTCGGGCGCGTGTTATTGGCAGGAGATGCGGCGCACGTGCATCCGCCGGCAGGAGGCCAAGGACTCAACACCGGCGTGCAGGATGCCTATAACTTGGGCTGGAAGCTGGCACACGTCGCCCGCGGCGGACCCGATTCGCTGCTCGATACATACGAAGCCGAACGCCTCCCGATCGCCGCGGCGGTGCTCGGCTTGAGCAAACGCCTGCACCAAACGCGTTCGATCAAGCGCGGCGACGCGACGAACCAGCTCGCCTTGCATTACCGAACGAGCCCCCTGTCCTCGGGCGTCACGCTCGGGAGTCTGCATCCTGGCGATCGCATGCCCGACGCTCGGCTCGAAGATGGCAGCAGGCTCTTAGATCATATGCGCGGTCATCACGCGACGGAGCTCGTCCTGCCCGAGGGTCCTCGGATTCTGATTCGTCCGGACGGCTACATTGCACATATCGGTTCAACGCACTTCGCCGAATATGCAGGTGAGCCGACCCAGAGCCGACCATTACGGCACTGAGCGCTGCGAAAGCTGAATCATCAAGCTGGAAGTTGCGAAGAAGACANNCCGCGCCGCGGGACCCCGAACCGCGTCGTCGCAGTGTAAGTGCTACCCCAGAGCCTAGCCCAGAAACGGATTGACCACGCGCACCCCGCCCAGCAGGGCTCCCGGTTGCAGATCCTCGGTGTACAGGACCACCGCTCCCGCTAACCGCGCCGCGTGAACGATCAAGGCGTCCCAAAACGAGATCTGCGTAAGCCGATGCAGTTCGATCGCGGCGATTACATCGCCCGCGTCAAAACGAACCACTCTGCCGCGAGCCAGGATCTCGACCTTCCGCTGCGCCATCTCAGGTGCCAACCCGAGCTTGCGCGTCGCGGCTGCGAAGTACTCCTGTAGAACTTGCAGCGACACCACAGCCGTTCCGCGGCGAAGATGCTCCGCAAAAAGCCCAATGGCCCGCTCCCGCTTCTCCGGCGATGAAGTATCGTCCGCGTACACCAACACGTTAGTATCGAAGAAGGCGAGCCCGTTCATCTCCGCTCGTGCAGCTCTTCGCGGTTGAACTTCCATCCGCGTGAGTCCCCCTCAGCGGTGTGCGACAGACGTTCGAACTCTGCGGCATCGGCATTCGGATCGGTCTTCCCCACCAGTTGGTCCAGGTACTCGCGCACAAGCTGGTTGACGCTTGTGCCCATCGCCTCGGCGCGGCGACGTGCTTCCTGGACTACTTCGTCATTGATGGATAATGTGACGTTCATAGACCTATTTTACGTGCGCACGTAATCTGTGTCAAGCCCCATTCATTAGATCACACCGCCGGGAAAAGGCGTGGACACTATGAAAATAAATGGTTTAACGTCATTGGCTTTGCTCGGCAGAAAACTTCTGAGCGAACTGCTCGACCGCCATCCGCCCCGTTTAATTCCCACGGTGGCCAGCGCCACCGCCCCCGGACATGCACAGAATCGTCGAACTGGACCAGTCAATGGCCGGCTGCGCTGGCCATCCATCGAGATGAAATGTGCGCGCCTCCCGTCTTGTGTGAGAATTCANNTTCATGTAGGGTAGGCCCTCGGCCTGCCGCTTTCTAATATGTGTGGTATCGCAGGATTCGTAACTCGCGCCCCCGCCGCCTCGCCCGACTCGCTGCTCGCTCGCATGACGGACATCCTCCGTCATCGCGGCCCCGACGGCTCCGGCTACTACCGCGATCCCTTCGCCTCCCTGGGCCACCGCCGCCTCAGCATCATCGATGTCGTCGGGGGCCACCAGCCCATGACCAACGAAGACGGCGCACTGCGGATCACCTATAACGGCGAAATCTTCAATCACGCCGATCTCCGCCCCGCCCTCGAACAGGCCGGCCATCAATACCGCACCCGCTGCGATACCGAAACCATCCTCCATGCCTACGAGCAGTACGGGCCGGATTGCGTGACGCGCTTCCGCGGCATGTTCTCCTTCGCCATTTGGGACAAGAACTCCCGCACCCTGTTCTGCGCCCGCGACCGCTTGGGCAAAAAGCCCTTTTACTACTATTGGGATGGCCACCTGTTCGCCTTCGCCTCCGAGATCAAGGCGCTACTCGAACATCCCGCCATCTCCC
>PLKR01000014.1 GCA_003140655.1 Acidobacteriaceae bacterium
GCAGGCGGCCGGCGGTATCCACGATGACGATGTCCGCGTTGCGCGCTTTGGCCGCGGCTACCGCGTCATAAACAACCGCGGCGGGATCGGCGCCGAATTTTTGTTTGATCATCTCGATGCCGTTGCGCTCCGCCCAGATGGCCAGTTGCTCGATGGCGGCGGCGCGGAANNTGCCAATGCTGGTGGTTTTGCCCGCACCGTTGACGCCGACGATGAAGATTACGCGTGGAGTAGAGCCGCTGGTCCCGTTTGTCGAGAGGGGCGGAGCCGAGCTGATCGGCGGCGCAGTGTTCAGGATGCGCACGATGTGCGATTTGATTTCGCGTTTCAATTGCGAAGCGTCGGCCAGGGCGCTGCGGTCGAGTTTCTCTCGCACAGATTCGAGGATTTCCCTGGTGGTGGCTACACCCAAGTCAGCGGAGAGCAGGGCGGTTTCCAGATTCTTGAGCAGCGCAGGGTCGATTTTGCGCTGACCCTGGAAGATGGTGTCGACGGTCTCCGAAAGGGCGGCCTTCGTCTTGCTGACGGAGGCTTTTAGTTTGTCGAGGAGTGAGGGCTCGACGGGTTCGGGTTTGCCAAAAAGGGTGATCATTTAGCTTGGTTGCAGCGGTTTGCTTGAAGTAAAAGTGTACCAGAGAGAGGAAATGATGGTCGCGCTATCCAACCGGCCAACGCACGGTAACAGTTAGGAAGCGTGAACTTTTTTGGGGTGGTGCAGGGTGGGTAGAAAACCTGTTAACAGGCCGATGGCNNGCCGATACCGAACGCCACGCCGAAGAATAGGCCGGAGATCATGCCGACGCGGCCGGGGATAAGGTCCTGGGCGTAGACGAGGATAGCGGAGAAAGCGGAGGCGATGACGAAGCCGATGATGACGCTGAGGATTGCGGTCCAGAGAAGGTTGGCGTAAGGCAGCAACATGGTGAAGGGCAAAACGCCGAGAATGGAAACCCAGATGACGAGTTTGCGTCCGACGCGATCGCCGACGGGGCCGCCGATCAGCGTGCCGGCGGCTACGGCTCCAAAAAAGACAAATAAGTAGAGTTGCGAGCTTTGCACCGAGAGACCGAATTTGCTGATCATGTAGAAGGTGTAGTAGCTGCTGAAGCTGGCCAGGTAAAAATATTTCGAGAAGATCAAGGCCATCAGGACAGCCATGGCTAGAGCAACTTTCTTACGCGGCAAAACCAGCGCGTCCAGGCTATGTGTTGACAGGCGGACTTGCATATGTTGCAGGCGCGCCTTGTACAAGCGGCCCACGCGTGTGAGTACGAGGATGCCCAGCAACGCCGCCAACGAGAACCATGCGGCGCCGATTTGCCCTCGGGGGAGAATGATTAGGGCGGCGAGCAGCGGGCCAATCGCTGAGCCGGTATTACCACCCAGTTGGAAATAAGATTGCGCCATGCCGTGCTGGCCGCCAGAAGCGAGACGCGCTACGCGAGAGGATTCCGGGTGAAAGACCGCAGAACCGACTCCGATTAACGATGCCGCGACGATGAGCAGAAAAAATGTGGGAGCAATGGCCAGCAGCAAAAGGCCAAACAGCGTGAAGGCCATGCCCACGGGCAGGGAATAGGGCATGGGCTTGCGGTCGGTGTAGTAGCCGATGAACGGCTGCAATAACGATGCGGTGATTTGATAGGTCAGGGTGATCAAGCCGATGCGTGCGAAGTCCAGATGGAACGAGGTTTTCAGGATCGGATACATCGAAGGGACGAGCGACTGAACCATGTCGTTGAGCAAGTGGCAGAAGCTGACGGCGGTTAGGACGCGGAAGAGCGCGCCTTCTTCGACTAAGGGAGGGCCCGCGAGGTTCGTGCGCGCGATGGTTTGAGTGCTCATGCGAGAGGACCTGAAATATTCGCACCACTATTTTAGTGTGACTTGTCGCGCCTTGCGCATAAAAACTGACGACCGGTCCATATTGGAAATAGTTTGGGGCGCTGGGCGGATCGGCAGAGGCAGGAGTGCCTGGGCTACGAAAACCTAAACGTGGACCTCGACGGCGGAGAGGCGGAGCTTCCCGGCGTTTACTGTGGATTCGAGGGCATTGACGATTACTATGTCGAATTTTGCGCCGGCCAGGGATTTGATGCGGGTCAGGGCGAAGTCCAGGTCCATGGCGCTTTGATATGGACGATTCNNCGTCGAGAGTGTCGGCTACGCCGATGATGCGCGCCATTAGCGGGATTTGCGGACCTTGCAGGCCGTAGGGGTAGCCACGGCCATCCATGTGCTCGTGGTGCAGCTCGATGCCGGGGAGCATTTCTTTCAGCTGCGAGACCGGGCGCATGATGTTCGCCCCCTTCACGGTGTGCTGCTTCATTAGTTCGAATTCTTCGGGGGTTAGCGCGCCGGGCTTCTTGAGGACGCGGTCTTCCACGCCGATTTTGCCTACGTCGTGGAGGAGTGCGGAAATTTTTAGTTTGTCGAGCTCGTCGGCGGGTAAGCCCAGTTCCTGTCCGATTAGCGTGGAATATTTTGCCACGCGACCGGAGTGACCACGCGTGTAGGGATCCTTTTCGTCGATGGCCGCGGCCAGCATGCGGATGGAACCGAGGAAGAGCTCGCGATTTTCTTCGGNNGAAGAAATAACCGAACAAGATGGCCACAAGCACTACCACGCTGACGAACGCCAGCGCCTGGCGATTTAGTTCGGTGACGCCGGCATCGGCGCGCGCTTGAGCGAGGCTGCGTTGCGCGATGACCGCCCAATTCACTTCGGGAAACGTACTGTACGTGCCGATCATTTCGATCGGACGTTTTTTGCCGGCTTCGGTGAAACGCACCGTTTCGGTGTTGCGCAATTCCTGCGGCAGGGCCATTACCTGCTCGACCAATTTGGAATTCGAGCCGGCGTCGGCGCCGGGGACAAAATTCTTGGTGTCCGGGTGNNGCCGCGCACGCTGGCGTCCTGCAGGCGGTGCAGGATGGGATCGAGTGAAACTACCGCGGCGAGCATGCCGGTGAAATTATCGTTGATGTCTTTCAGGGGGACGGCGATGACGAACGCGGGGCGATTGTCCGGAGCGAGGGCCAGAGGATCGCTGCGAAACTTGGCCATTTGCGTTTGCTGCGATTGCAGGCAGGTTACGAACGCGCTTTGCAGGGCTTTGGCGACGAAGGGGTCTTGCTCGGCGCGAAAATTTCCTTGCGAGGCGCTGGTGCCTTTGCCGGATTTGCCTACGGCGGTCAGATAAATAAAA
>PLKR01000657.1:0-215 GCA_003140655.1 Acidobacteriaceae bacterium
ACCACAGCAGTCTAGCCTACATCTTCTATCGTCTCGATGACGGTCCCAACGCGATTGCTGAAGCGCGCACGGCGCTCAGTATGGATCCGCAGAACGCCGAGGCCTACCAGTTCCTCGGTCTCGCGCTGTACTCCAACGGACAATACGGTGCTGCGGTTCATGCCTTCGCCGAATCGCTCGCCCGCGATGCCAATAACGTAGATACCTACTACGAC
>PLKR01000657.1:312-2607 GCA_003140655.1 Acidobacteriaceae bacterium
ATGCTCGAACTGCGCGAGCTTTACCGCCAGCATCCCGAGTGGGAGCAGGGGCACAGTTGCCTGGCTCGCGCCTACATATCGAAGAAGGATTACGGCAGTGCAGTCGACGAATTGCAACTGGCGGTTCGCCAAAATCCCAACGGTTCCGCGGAACACCGCGCCCTTGGCGAAGCCCTGTTGCTGGATGACAAGCTGGAAGAAGGCGTGCGGGAGCTGCGCTTCGCCATCTCCCTCAATCCTGATTCCGAGGCTGCCCACCACGCTCTCGGCACGGCGCTGTTCCAGCAGCAAGAACTGCCGGCAGCGGAAAAAGAATTCCGCGAGGCGCTTCGCCTCAACGCTTCCCCCAACAACCACTATTCTCTGGCGGCCTGCCTGATGACCATGGACCGCTATGAGGAAGCTCTGTCAGAACTGGAGACCGCCGCGCGGCTCGATCCCGAGCGCAAGCTCTACCGCGCCCGCCGCGACGAACTTCTGAAGCTGATGCAGACGATGAATGACACGAACTCGCGGTAACGCAGCGCCGCCGCAAGGACAGTACCAGGCAGTGTACTCCCGGTATTTTCGGCCGGCCCGTGGGACTGCTTAGACTGGAACACAGGTATTTTGGGGGATTGATTATGGACATGACGCGATCCACAGCAGCCGCAGCCGCCACACCGGCAAAATCCGTCCTGCCAGAGAACGACTTCCGGAACAATGTTCGGAATGATCTGCGGAACGCTGTCCGCCACGACGCGGAGGCCTCGCGCAAGGCCTCGTCCTCAGGCTACGGCATGCCTTGCGCGAACTGCCGTCTCTATTATCCCGCCAACGTCGACACCTGCCCGGCGTGCAACAGCAGAGAGCGGGTTTCGCCCAACATGGTCCCAGCCATTCCGAAAGCGCAGGCCGATGCCGAGCCCTTGCCCGACACCGCCGTCGTCGAGCAGGAGAGAGAAGCTTTCCTGAAAGAGTTCAAATCCCAGCTCTTCGCGGCGCACGCGGAAGTCGCAAGTTCGCCTGTGGCGTGCACGCTGGGAGAACACCACACGCAAGGCGCCGAGGCGGCCTCGATCTGCAAGGCCTGTTACGACCGTTTGCAGGAGCGTGCGGATGTCTGCGAAGCCGCCCTCCACATCGACCTGAAGGATGCGGCGCAGATCGTCTACGACGCCGTCTGGGCCGACCCCTCCGACCCCAGCAAGACCTATACCAACGCGGCCAGCGCGCTGCTGACCGAATTGCGNNAACCTACTCGGGCTTCACTGACACCCACTTTTTCCCGGCGTATAGCTTGTAGCCAGTCCCGTCCTCGACCAACTTCAGCGGCACGGCTCGCTTCAACTCCGCGTCGGTCTGGTAGGCCACGCTCAGTGTGTCTTCGCTGGCTACGTTCATGACCACGAACTTGTCCGCCGTAAACCCGAAACCGTATTCTCCCGGCGACAGCTCGGACCCGCCGATGTTCAGCTTGGACTCGGTGATAAGCATGCCCTGATATTTCTGCTGGATCGCTGTCGAGTATCCCGAGGCATCGACCAGAGCGCCGAATGTGACCTTGTCGTTGGCCGTTTGAAATCCCGCCGCGTTCCGCAATTGCGTTGGCGCCTTCTGTCCGCGAAAGAAAAACTCCACGGGTATTACCTTCTTGAGTTCCTCGCTGCTCAGCAAGTGCTGCGCGGTCTTTTGGGCCAAGACTGAGGTCAGGAGCAGCGCTACAAGACTGCTCGCCGCGGCTAAACGCAGGTTTTTCATGGATTTGTCCTCGATCAATATGAGAGTAAGAAAGCTCAGGGCACTTTAGCTTTTTCCAGCGGCGGGCGCAATGTCTGAGTCCTGAGTCACTCTGGTACCGGTACCGGGAGTTGCTCCCTGATTCGCTTTGCCCGCAAGATTCGGATAGTCCGCTCACCCGTCTACACCTTACGCTGTCGATATCATGACTTTCACTAACCCGACTTCCCCTAGCGTGACTGCCGGTGCCATACTCGTTGAGCAAGCAACCGGCCCAATGCCCGTGGCGCATACCAACTCGACGAAGCCGATCAGCCTTCAGTCCGGCGACGCCCAGCCGAATGACGACCAGTGCTGGAACGCCGTCGTGGCGCGTGACTCCGGGCACGACGGAGAGTTCGTCTTCGCCGTCGCTACCACTGGCGTGTATTGCCGGCCATCGTGTCCGGCACGGCGTCCTCGGCGCGAGAATGTGACGTTCTATTCGAGGCCCGAGCAGGCGGAGAAAGCCGGCTTCCGCGCCTGCCTGCGTTGCCGGCCGCGGTCGTTCAGTGGCAATCCGCAATCGGACTCGGC